>NZ_JASCON010000043.1:0-46298 GCF_029959585.1 Pseudomonas sp. PS02302 | reverse complement strand
GCTCGGCACCACGGGCCGAGCCCGGCACAGCTAGGATGGGTATTTCAGTTGCTGCGCGATCTTGTCCTTGAGCAGGACCCGCTCGCGCCGCAGGCGACCCAGTTCCTCGTCGCCGCTGGATTCTTCCACCTCTTCCAGATCGAGGATCTGCTGGTCGAGCTTGGCGTAGTCTTCCAGCAGTTTGGCAAAGGCCGCATCGGTCTGGGGACGGCTGTCCAGCTGCTCGGCGTATTCGGGAAAGTCTTTGTGCAGGTCGTGTTTGGCAACCATCAGGGGCTCCTTGGGGGCGAGAAGTGGAAGTCGCGAGGGTTGTAGCCCTCGACGTACAGGGTGGACCCGGCCCCTTCGACAAAGTGCGACAGCCACGACCAGCTGCCGATTTCGCGGCGATTTGCCGCTGCTAGGGAACCTCCGGACCGCTCGCAGGGTTCCAAACCCGAGCGAAGCGAGCACAATCGTCTATCGTCTCTTCGAAACCATCCAAAGGAGTGCAGCATGAGCATCATTGCCGAGTTCAAGAAATTCGCCATGAGAGGCAACGTGGTCGACCTGGCGGTCGGCATCATCCTGGGCGCGGCTTTCGGCAAGATCGTGTCGTCCTTCGTGGCCGACATCATCACGCCGCCGCTGGGCCTGTTGCTGGGGGGCGTGGATTTCTCGCAACTGGCGATCACCCTGCGCGCGGCCATGGGCGACCAGCCGGCGGTGGTGATGTCCTATGGCAAGTTCCTGCAGACCATCTTCGACTTCGTGATCATCGCCTTCGCGATCTTCATGGCGATCAAGGTGCTCAACCGCCTGCGTCTGCATCAGGAGACCGCCCCGTCCGGTCCGACCAAAGACCAGGTATTGCTGACCGAAATCCGTGATCTGCTGAAGGAACAGACCAGCCAGGCGACGGTGGCCCCCGTGGTGAAGCAGGAACCGCCGATCAACCCGCTGTAATGTCCTTGTCGAACCCGCCTCGCTAGGAGGCGGGTCGCTCCAGGCGGATCCAGCCGATCCGCCGATCCTTGACCGACTCCACCGTCAGCTGCCAGCCCTGGTATTCCAGGCGATCACCGGCCACCGGCAGGCGCCCCAGCAGGTCCACCACCAGGCCGCCGAGGGTTTGGTAGTCCTCGTTTTCAGCGATCTGGAAGCCGGTGCGCTGCGCCAGGGGATGCAGCGTCAGGCCACCGCTGGCGCGATAGCCGTTTTCCACCTTTTCCAGCTCCGGCAGGCTGTCCTCGCTGGCGTCCGGCAGTTCGCCGGCGATGGCCTCGAGAATGTCGGTCAGGGTCAGCAAGCCTTCGAAGCCGCCGAACTCGTTGACCACAAAGGCCACGTGGGTCGAGGCCGCGCGCAGTTGCTCCAGGGCGCTGAGCACCGAGGCCTGGGCCGGCAGATGGATGGGTGTACGTACGCGATTGCGCAGGTCGGGGGTCTGCCCCTGCAGGATGTCGGTGAACAGCTCCTTCTTGTGCACGTAGCCCAGGGGTTCATCGATATTGCCGTTGACCACCAGCGGCAGGCGCGAGTGGGCCGAGGCCAGCAGCTGCTCGCGCAGGCGCTCCGGGGCGGCATCGGCATCGAGGATGTCGACGTCGGCGCGGGCGGTCATCACCGTGCGCACCGGGCGCTCGCCCAGTTGCAGCACGCCACTGATCATCAGCCGCTCGCGGCGATCGAAGATCGGGCCTTCGCCCTTCTCGCCGTCCATCAACTCGGCGATGTCCTCGTCCACCTCGTCTTCGCGCAGGCGACCGCCCAGTAGGCGCAGCACGGCCTGGGAGGTCCGCTCGCGCATGCCGAGGCGCTCGTGCAACTGGCGCCTGCGCTTCCAGCGCACCACCTGGTTGGCCAGCTCGATGAGGATCGAGAAGCCGATGGCGGCATAGAGATAGCCCTTGGGAATGTGGAAGCCCAGGCCTTCGGCGGTCAGGCTCAGACCGATCATCATCAGGAAGCCCAGGCACAGCATGATCACCGTGGGGTGGGCGTTGACGAAGGCGGTCAGCGGCTTGCTCGCCACCAGCATCAGACCGATGGAGATGATCACGGCGATCATCATCACGCTCAGGTGCTCGACCATGCCCACGGCGGTGATGACGGCGTCCAGCGAGAACACGGCGTCGAGCACCACGATCTGCGCGACCACCGGCCAGAAGGCCGCGTAGGCGCGATTGCCCCCGGTCTTGTGGGTATGGCCCTCGATGCGTTCGTGCAACTCGGTGGTGGCCTTGAACAGCAGGAAGATACCGCCGAACAGCATGATGAGGTCACGGCCGGAGAAGGCCTTGCCGAAGACCTCGAACAGCGGTTCGGTGAGGGTCACCATCCAGGAAATGCTGGCCAGCAGGCCCAGGCGCATGATCAGCGCCAGCGACAGGCCGATTACCCGCGCCCTGTCACGCTGCGCGGGCGGCAGCTTGTCGGCGAGGATGGCGATGAAGACCAGGTTGTCGATGCCCAGGACGATTTCCAGGACGATCAGGGTGAGCAGTCCCAACCAGGCGGTGGGATCGGCGATCCATTCCATCAGCAGCGGACCTCCGTCTGAAGGGGCCGAACGGCCACGGAGGGGATAAGGCGGGAGGGGGTGTCAGCCGCACCTGGCACAGGGGCCGGGGGCGGCTCGGATCTGTCACTGCTCATCGGAACTCGAAAGGTAGCCTTGGAAATTCCGATCCTAGAGCAAGGCGGGCCCAAAACTAAAGGCCCAACCTTTTCCAATTGTGAAGAAAACGTAAAGACGCCGGTGCGCCGGGTGTGGTGTTTTAGAAGTACACGCAAAAATCGCCGTCAAAATTGTGCAGTGACTGCTGAAACGCCGCACCCTATCTACCAGTAGTTCTCCACCGCCACCTGGCCGGGTCGGCGACTCAGGGCCAGTTGCAGATCGCGGGTCTTGAGCAACTGGCGGGTGTCGTCAACCATCTCCGGATTGCCGCAGATGAGGATGCGCGAGTGCTCGGGCGAGAGTTCGACGCCGGCAGCGCGTTCCAGCTCGCCGTTCTCGATCAGGGTGGTGATGCGGCCACGCAGGGCGCCGGGATGCTCCTCGCGAGTGACCACGGGGACATAGACCAGGCGGTCGGTGAGGCCTTCGAGGTGTTCCACCTGGCCGTAACCGCGGATGACGTCCTGGTAGGCCAGGTCGCGGGCTTCGCGCACGCTGTAGACCAGCACGATGCGCTCGAAGCGCTCCCAGCTATCGGGCTCCTGTAGCATCGACAGGAAGGGCGCCAGACCGGTACCGGTGGCCAGCAGCCAGAGGTCGCGACCGCCGCCGAAGCGCTCCAGGGTGAGATAGCCGTAGGGCTGCTTTTCCACCAGCAGTTCGTCGCCCTCGCGCAGGCGGCTCAGCTCGCTGGTGAAGGCCCCGCCCGGCACCACGATGGAAAAGAATTCGAGGAAGTCGTCGTGGGGCGCCGAGACCATGGAGTAGGCCCGCCAGACGATGTCGCCATCGGCCTTGCGCACGCCCAGACGGGCGAACTGGCCGGCGCGAAAGCGATAGCGCGCGTCGCGGGTGGTCCTCAGGCTGAAGAGGTTGTCGCTCCAGGGCCAGACGGCGGTGATCGTCTCGCGGGTGAACTTGTCTTCGGTGGCGGTCATACTGGCCTCTTTTTCCCGATTGCCTGGCGCCATTGTCCCGCACTGGGCCGCCGATAAACACCGACAGAAACCATGCCTTCTCTCGTCTCACCCTTCGCCACCCTCGAACTCGACCGTCAGCCACCGCGCCGCGACGATCCCCTGCAGGCCTTCGACGCCGCCGACGAGTACCTGCTGCAGCAGGTCGCCGAGCGCGGCCTGGACCCCGCCGCCCGGGTGCTGGTGCTCAACGATGGCTTCGGCGCCCTGGCCGCCAGTCTCGCCGGCCATGCCCGGGTGACCTCCAGTGGCGACTCGCACCTGGCGGCCCTGGCGCTGGCGGCCAACCTGGCGCGCAACGGCCTTGCCGCCGAAGCAGTGACCTTCGTTCCGGCCAGCGAGGCGACCAGCGGTCCCTTCGATCTGGTGCTGATACGGGTGCCCAAGACCCTGGCCTTGCTGGAGGAACAACTAATCCGCCTGCACGGCCAGCTGGCGCCCGGTGCGCGGGTGATCGCCGCCGGCATGCTCAAGCACCTGCCCCGCGCCGCCGGCGACCTGCTGGAGCGGCATATCGGCCCGGTGCAGGCGTCGCTGGCGGTGAAGAAGGCGCGGCTGCTGACCGCCATGCCCGAGGCGCGACCGGCGGTGGCCTCGCCCTACCCGAGTCGTTATCGCCTGGATGCACCGCCGCTGACCCTGGTCAACCATGCCAACGTCTTTTGCCGCGAGGGCCTGGATATCGGTACCCGCGCCTTTCTCCCGCACCTGCCTCAGCAGCTGGGCCAGGCCCGGGTAGCCGATCTCGGTTGCGGCAACGGCGTGCTGGCCCTGGCCTGTGCCCTGGCCAACCCCGAGGCGCGCTTCACCCTGGTGGACGAGTCCTACATGGCGGTGCAGTCGGCGCGGGAGAACTGGACCGCGGCCTTGGGCGAGCGGCCGGTGGCGATCCGCGCGGCCGACGGCCTGGCCGACCAGCCGCCGCAGTCGCTGGACCTGATCCTCTGCAATCCGCCGTTCCACCAGCAGCAGGTGGTGGGTGACTTCCTTGCCTGGCGCATGTTCCAGCAGGCGCGAGCGGCGCTGACCGAACAGGGCGAACTCTGGCTGGTGGGCAATCGCCACCTGGGTTACCACGCCAAGCTCAAGCGGCTGTTCAGGCGCGTCGAACAGATCGCGGCTACCCCGAAATTCGTGGTGCTCAAGGCGGTCCAACCTCTCTGACATCCACCCCGGAGCGAGAGCTGCCCGCGTGCCTTCCCTGCCCCTCGATCTCCACTACATCGCCCTGGTCCTCGAACTGATCGGCATCAGCGCGGCGATCCACGCCATCATCACGGTGCGTACCGCCCAGGGCGCCATGGCCTGGGCCATGGCGCTGGTGTTCATGCCCTTCCTCAGCCTGATCCCCTATCTGGTCTTTGGCCGGCGGCGCTTCGACAGCTATGTGAAGGCGCGGCGCCAGGCCGACGAGGAGATGGCGCGCCAGGCCGCCGAGCTGGACTGGCGGCCCTGGATCGCCGAGGCCATGGCCGCCCAGCAGTGCAGTGCCGCCAATCGCAAGCTCAGGGCCATGACCGCCCTCACCGGCACCCCCTGCGTCGCCAACAACCAGGTGCGCCTGCTGATCAACGGCGAGGAAACCTTCGCCGCCATCCTCACGGCCATCCGCGGGGCGAAGAAGGTGGTGCTGGTGCAGTTCTTCATCATCCACGACGACGCCCTCGGCCTGGCCCTGCAGAACACCCTGCTCGACCGGGCCCGCGCCGGGGTGCAGGTCTTTCTGCTGTACGACGCCATCGGCAGCCATGCCCTGCCGCGCGCCTATGTGGAAAAGCTGCGCGAGGCCGGTTGCGAGGTGAAGGGCTTCAGCAACAGACGCGGGCTGATCAACCGTTTCCAGGTCAACTTCCGCAACCACCGCAAGATCGTCATCGTCGATGGCGAGGTGGGCTTTACCGGCGGGCTCAACGTCGGTGACGAATATATGGGCCTCAAGCCGCCCCTAGCGCCCTGGCGCGATACCCACCTGGAATTGCGCGGCCCGGCGCTGGCCACCCTGCAGGAGACCTTCGCCCAGGACTGGTACTGGGTCACCCGGCGGCTGCCCACCCTGCTGCTGCCGGAACGCTACGAAGAGGGCGGCGTGCTCTGCCAGGTGGTGCCCAGCGGGCCGGCGGACGACCAGGAGACCTGCTCGCTGTTCTTTGTCGAGGCCATCCACTCGGCGCGCCACCGGGTCTGGATCACCACGCCCTACTTCATCCCTGACGAAGCCGTTTCGGCCGCGCTGCGCCTGGCTGCCCTGCGCGGGATCGACGTGCGCATCCTGCTGCCCTCGCGACCGGACCACAAGGTGGTCTATGCCGCCTCCTATCTCTATGCCTTCGAAGCGGTGCATGCCGGGGTGCGGGTGTTCCGCTACGGACCGGGCTTCCTGCACCAGAAGGTGGTGCTGATCGACGAGGACGTGGCCGCGGTGGGCAGCGCCAACCTGGACAACCGCTCCTTCCGCCTCAACTTCGAGGTCATGGTGATGGTGATGGACGTCGCCTTCGCCTGGGAGGTGCGCAAGATGCTGGAACAGGACTTCAGTCGCTCCCGCGAACTCACCCCCGAGGACAACACCGCCCTACGCCGCTGGCGGCGGGTCGCCATGCGGGTGGCGCGGGTGTTTTCGCCGGTGCTCTAGGGCCTCGGAACCCGCTCTGCGACGGCTCGGTCCGATAGCTCATGGCGCCACGCCCGGAGCGCCCCGCGCCCCCGGAGTTGCCCGCCATGCCAGTCTTTTCGCCCCTGCGTTGCGCCTGTCTGCTGGCCGGTTGCCTGGCCGTGGCGGCCCAGGCCGCGCCGCGCAGCGTGCCCTCCATCGAAAGCGAAGACGCCGCCCTGGGCAGCGTGGAGGTCAGCGAAAACTCCGGGCGCTTCCATCCGCAACTGGGCATGGACGTGCGCAACGGCGACTTCTCCCGCGGCAACTACGATGACGACGCGGCCAGCCTCGACCGCATCCCCTTGCACCTGCAGGCGGGCTTCGCCCTGGATCTGCACCAGGGAAGCGACGGCGTAGCCGATGCCTGGCTGGTGTTCAGCAGCAGCAACGGCCTGCACAGCCCGTCCAGCGAGGAACGGGTCAGCCCGCGACGCTGGTACGAGAGCAACAACCTGCTGGGCCTGGTGGTGTCACCGGCCGAGGGTCTGAGGATCGGCTTCGTCTACACGGTCAAGAGCAGCCCCAACGACGTCGCCGCCACCACGCAAGAGGCCAGCCTGACCCTGGCCTACCAGGCCGATACGGGCCTGGGTGCCTGGCGCCCGGGACTGGCGGTGACCACCCGCACCCAGGGCGACAGCGGTCTCTACACCCAGGGCAGCCTGGAACCCGGACTGGATCTCTCGGCCAGCGGCCTGCGTCTGAGCTTCCCCAGCGCCCTGGGGGTGGGCTGGAACGGCTTCTATGGAGCGGACTCCGGCGACCGCCTCTATGCGCGCACCGGCCTGGCCCTGGAGCAGCCCTTTCGCTGGGGCGAGACGCGCTGGAGCGCCCGCGCCGAAGCCCTGGCGCTCTATCGCGACGGCGCCCTGCGCGACCTGAGCGGTCCGGAGGGCGAGACCGATGGCGTGGTGCCCCAGGTGACCCTCAGCCTGTCCATGGCCTATTAGAAGCTGTTCACGATCTCGCGAGCTAGAGCCAAACAAGGCCTAGGTGGCCCCGCGAAAAGGCCTGAGGAAGCGGACCGGGCTCGCGCTCGGGTTCATTCGTCGTAAATGAGCATTCCGGCGGGGCTGGCCTTCCAGGGGCTTTTCAACGCCGTTTGGCCAACGCGCAGCAGATCGAGAAGAGCTTCTTAGCCCAGCGGCGCCACGCCCAGCCCTTCCACCAGGGTCTCCAGGGCGCGCAGGCCGGCGACCGAGTTGCCGTAGCTATCCAGCCGGGGCGACCAGACGCAGATGCTCATCTGCCCGGGCACGATGGCGACGATGCCACCCCCCACCCCGCTCTTGCCCGGCAGGCCGACGCGCCAGGCGAAGTCGCCCGCCGCATCGTAGAGGCCGCAGGTCAGCAGCAGGGCGTTGAGCTGGCGGGTCTGCTGAGGCGTTACCACGACCTGGCCATCCTGGGGATTGACCCCGCCGTTGGCGAGAAAGGCGAAGGCGCGGGCCACGTCGACGCAGCTCATGGCCAGGGCGCAGCCGTGGAAATAGACGTCGAGGACGTCATCGACCTCGCTATGGAGATTGCCGTAGGCCTTCATCAGATAGGCCAGGGCGGCGTTGCGCGCCTTGTGGTCCATCTCCGAGCGGGCCACGCGGTCGTCGAAGTTGATCGCCGGATTGCCGGCCAGGCGCCGCGCCTGCTCGCGCATCATCCAGTGGATCGACATGATGCGCGACACCAGCAATTCGCAGACCTGCACGGCGCCGGCGTTGATGAAGGGATTGCGTGGCACGCCCTTCTCTTCTTCCAGCTGCGCCATGGAATTGAAGGCATGGCCGGAGGGTTCGCGGCCGACGCGAGTCCAGATGTCCGGCTCGTCCAGGCGCTGCATGGCGATCACCAGGTTGAGCACCTTGGAGATGGACTGGATGGAAAAGGCCGTGTCGGCCGCCCCGGCGCGCCAGACCTGCCCCTTGACGTCGCAGACGGCGATGCCGAACTGATCCGGCGCCACCTCGGCCAGGGCCGGGATGTAGTCGGCCACCGCGCCTTCGCCGAAATGGCGCGGTGCGGCGGCGGCGATACGGTCGAGCAGGGGTTGCAGCGGCTGGCGGTCGAAGGGCTCTGCCATGACAATTCCGAAACGGGCGGGGGCGCCAAGTGTAGGGGCCGCAGCGGCCTCAGGCGAGCCCCAGGCGCGGCTGCAACGGCAGGCGGATCTCGAACCGGGCGCCACCCCCAGCGCCGGCGCTCAGGTCCAGGCGGCCACCCTGGTTTGCCACTGCGCGACGGCTGATGGCCAGACCCAGGCCGAAGCCGCCGGTGGCGCGGTCGCGACTGCGATCCAGGCGATAGAAGGGTTCGAAGACCCGTTCGCGCTCCGCCGCGGGAATGCCTTCGCCGTCGTCCTCGACGGCGATCAGCAGCTCTTCGCCGTCGCCGCGGACCGTTACCCAGACCTCGCGCTGGCCATAGCGCAAGGCGTTGCCGAGCAGATTCTGCAGGGCACGGGCGGTGAGGCGAGGCGCCAGCTCCACTCGCCTGGGTGCCTGCGTCACGTCCAGATGCACCGCGACACCGCGGCGTTCCTGCTCTTCGGCGAAGTCGGCCAGCACGCTGTCGAGAAAGGCTTCGAGTTCCAGGCTCAGGCGTTCGGGCGGCTGCTGGCTGCTCTGCAGGCGGGCGAAGGACAGCAATTCGTCGACCAGGGCATCCAGTTCGCGGACGTGACGCACCAGTTGCTCCAGCTGCCGCTGGGTCTCGGCCGGCAGCGGATCGGCCTGCAGCAGCGCCAGGCCGAACTCCAGGCGTGACAGCGGCGTGCGCAATTCATGGGAAACGGCGTTGAGCAGGTCGCGCTGCTGGACGATCAGCGCCTCCAGCTCCTGGGCCATGTCATCGAAGGCCCGCGCCACCTCGCCGATGTCCGAGCGCGGCGAGATGGCGGTGCGCTCGCCCAGATGGCCCTTGCCCAGGCGCGCCGCGGTACGCCGCAGCCGTTCCAGGTCACGCCAGTGCGGTCTCAGCCAGACATAGAGACAGACCAGCAGCGCGGCGCCGATCAGGGCGTTCATGGCCCAGTAGGTCAGGGCGATGTCGGTGGGCGCCTCGGGGATGCCGACCCAGAGCACCTGCTCCGCCGGCAGCGGCACCAGGGCCGCGCTGGGCTCGCCATAGTCGCCCAGGCGCACCTGCCGCTCGCCGGCTTCGAGCGCCCTGCGCTCGGCAACGGTGAAGACCGGATCCTCGAGCGCGACCAGGCGCAGGGTGATGGGCGCCAGATCCGTGGCCAGTTCCTGCTGTACCGCCGGCCAGCGCGCCGGCGGCGTGGTAACGAAGGCGCGCTGCGCCAGGCTGAGCGGGCCGTGCAACTGCTCCAGGGCGTAGCGGCTGTAACGCTCGTCGAACACCCTGATCAACGCCTCGGGCACCAGGTAGCTGGCGGCGCCGTAGGTCACCAGCAGGATGAGGTAGAGGCGCACCAGAATCTTGAACATCTATTCCCACTCGGCCCGGGAGAGCAGATAACCCTTGCCCCAGACGGTCTTGATCCGCCGGGCTTCGCCGGGATGCTCCTCGAAACGCCGGCGCAGCTTGGAGATGGCCACATCCACCGAACGGTCGACGCCGTTGAATTCGATGCCGCGCAGCTGCTGGATCAGCTGGTCGCGACTGAGTACCTCGCCGGCATGGCGCATGAGGATCGCCAGCAGGTTGAATTCGGTGGAGGACAGCTCCACCAGCTGGTCGCGCCACCAGACCTGGCGTTCGCCCGGCAGCAGCTGCAGCTGACCGATCGTCAGGCGGTCATCGGCAGGCGCCTCGACCAGCTGGCAGCGGCGCAGCAGGGTGCGGATGCGTGCCAGCAGCACCCGCGGTTCGCAGGGCTTGCTGACGTAGTCGTCGGCGCCGATCTCCAGCCCCAGCACCTGGTCGTGGCTGTCGTCCAAAGCGGTGAGCATCAGGATCGGCAGGCTCGGCTGAGTCGCGCGCAGCTGGCGACAGACCTGCAGGCCGTCCAGCCCGGGCAGCATGACGTCGAGCACCACCAGCTGCGGGCGCAGTCGCTGCACCGCGGCCAGGGCTTCGTCGCCGCGACCGATCACCGTCACGGCATAGCCCTGGCGGCCCAGGTAGGTGGCGATGAGCTCGGCCAGGGCGGTGTCGTCTTCGACGATGAGCAAGGGGATCACGGCAGGTCTTCGTGGTGGGAAAGTGCCGAGCATAGCCGAGCCCCGGGCGGGCGGGCGCCGGGCTTAACACTCTTTCACAAGAGACCTACAGACGTTTACAGGGCGGCCCAGGCGGGACGCCTACCATGGCGCTCTCCTGGAGGAAGCCCCGATGTCCCTGTCCCGCCCTGCCCTCGGCAGCCTCGTGCTGCTCTGCCTGCTGCTCGCCGCCTGCGACCGTCCGGCCCCCGACGCCGCCGCCCCGTCCGCGCCCAGGGTGCAGGTGGAGACACTGCAACCGACGCCGCTGGCCATCGCCAGCGAACTCAGTGGCCGCCTGGTGGCGCCACGGACCGCCGAGGTACGGGCACGGGTCGCCGGCATCGTGCTGCAGCGGGTGTTTCGCGAGGGCAGCGAGGTCAAGGCCGGCGAGGTGCTGTTCCGTATCGATCCGGCGCCGCTGCAGGCCGAGGTGGACAGCGCCGCGGCCGCCCTGCGCAAGGCCGAGGCCAGCGCCTTCCAGGCCCGCCGGCTGGCCGAGCGCTATGCGGCGCTGGTGGAGAGCCAGGCGATCAGTCGCCAGGCGCAGGACGATGCCCGCGGTGCCAGTCTGCAGGCGCAGGCCGAGGTGGCAGCGGTCCAGGCGGCGCTCAAGCGGGCGCGGCTGAATCTGGGCTATGCCACGGTCAAAGCGCCCATCGCCGGGCGCATCGGCAAGGCGCTGGTCACCGAAGGCGCCCTGGTCGGCCAGGGCGATGCCACGCCCCTGGCGATCATCCAGCAGCTGGACCCCATCCATGCCGATGTCACCCAGTCGACCCGCCAGCTCAAGACCCTGCGCGATGCGCTGCGGGATGGTCGTCTGCAGCAGGTGGCGCCGGATCAGGCCCGGGTGACCCTGTTGCAGGAGGACGGCAGCCCCTACCCCGAGAGCGGCCGCCTGCTGTTCGCCGATCTGGCGGTGGACGCCAGCACCGGGCAGATCACCCTGCGCAGCCAGTTTCCCAATCCGCGGCACGACCTCCTGCCGGGCAGCTTCGTGCGGGTGCGCCTGGAGCAGGCGCGCCTCGACCAGGGCCTGAGCGTGGCGCAACGGGCGGTGCAGCGCAGCGCCGGCGGCCAGGCCCAGGTCTGGGTGGTGGACGCCGAAAACCGGGTGGCCCTGCGCGAGGTGCGTCTGGGCCCGGTGGTCGAAGGGCGCTGGGTGGTGGAGTCCGGTCTCGCCGCCGGTGAGCGGGTGTTGCTCTCCGGCCTGCAACAGGCGCAGCCGGGCCTGGTGGTGGAGCCTGAAGAAGCCCAGACCACCGCGGCGGAGGTGCGCTGATGGCCAGCTTCTTCATCGACCGCCCGGTGTTCGCCTGGGTGGTGGCGCTGTTCATCCTGCTCGCCGGCCTGCTGGCCCTTCCGCAGTTGCCGGTGGCCCAGTATCCCAATGTGGCACCGCCGCAGATCGAGCTGACCCTGAGCTATCCGGGCGCCTCGCCGCAGACCCTGGACGAGAGCGTGGTCAGCCTGGTCGAGCAAGAGCTCAATGGCGTCAACCATCTGCTCTACTTTTCCTCCAGCAGCAGCCAGGGCAGCGCCACCCTGACCGTGACCTTCCAGCCCGGCACCGATCCGGAACTGGCCAAGGTGGACATCCAGAATCGCCTCAAGGTGGTGGAGCCGCGCCTGCCGCGCGCGGTCACCCAGCAGGGCATCCAGATCGAGGAGACTTCCGCCGGCTACCTGCTGTTCGTCACCCTTACCGCCACCGATGAGCGCCTCGACACCACCGCCCTGAGCGACTATCTGGCGCGCAACGTGGTCAACGAACTGCGCCGCCTGGACGGGGTGGGCAAGGCCCAGCTGTTCGGCGCCGAGCACGCCCTGCGCGTCTGGCTCGATCCCAGTCGGCTGGTGGCGGTCGGTCTGACCCCGGCCGACGTGACCCGCGCCATCGCCGAGCAGAACGTCCAGGTGGCGGCCGGCAGCCTTGGCGAGTTGCCCGCCCCCGCTGGCCAGGAGCTGAGCGCGCCGGTGCTGATCAAGGGCCAGTTGAGCGACCCGGCGGAGTTCGCCGGCATCCTGCTGCGCGCCGGGGCCGATGGCTCCAGCGTGACCCTGGGCGACGTGGCCCGGGTCGAGGTGGGCAGCCAGAGCTACAACTTCGGCACGCGGCTGGACGGCAAGCCTTCGGTGGCGGTCGGGGTGCAGTTGGCACCCACCGCCAACGCCCTGGCCACCGCCAAGGCGGTGCGCGCCAAGCTGGCCGAGCTGTCCCGGTACTTTCCGCCGGGCATGAGATACGACATCCCCTACGACACGGCGCCCTTCGTCGAGATCTCCATCACCCAGGTCATCCATACCCTGCTGGAGGCCATGGCGCTGGTGTTCGCGGTGATGTACCTGTTCCTGCAGAATCTGCGCTACACCCTGATCCCGACCCTGGTGGTGCCGGTGGCCCTGCTGGGCACCTGCGCCGTGCTCCTGGCGCTGGGCTATTCGATCAATGTGCTGACCCTGTTCGGCATGGTGCTGGCCATCGGCATCCTGGTGGACGACGCCATCGTGGTGGTGGAGAACGTCGAGCGGCTGATGGCCAGCGAGGGTCTCGACCCACGCGCCGCCACCCGCAAGGCCATGGGCGAGATCTCCGGCGCCATCGTCGGCATCACCCTGGTGCTCACCGCGGTCTTCGTGCCCATGGCCTTCATGAGCGGTTCGGTGGGCGTCATCTATCGGCAGTTCTCGGCGTCCATGGCGGTGGCCATCCTCCTTTCCGCCTTTCTCGCCCTGAGTCTGACCCCGGCGCTGTGCGCCACCCTGCTCAAGCCGATTCCCCAGGGTACCCATGCCCGCGGCGGCTTCTTTGGCGCCTTCAACCGGGGCTTCGAGCGCCTGACCGCCGGCTTCGAAGGCTGGGTGGCCCGCGCCATCCGCCGGCTGCTGCCCAATCTCCTGCTGTTCGCCGTCCTGCTGGTGGCCCTGGTGGCGCTCTATGGCCGCCTGCCCGGCGCCTTTCTGCCCAGCGAGGACCAGGGCTATCTGATCACCGACATCCAGCTGCCGCCCGGCGCCACCCAGGAGCGCACCCTCAAGGTGCTCGAGCGACTGGAACGCCATTACGCCGCCGAACCCGGGGTGGCCAACGACCTCGTGCTGCTCGGCTTCAGCTTTTCCGGCAGCGGCCAGAACGCCGCCCTGGCCTTCACCACCCTCAAGGACTGGTCCGCCCGCGGCCCGACCGACTCCGCCGCGGCCATCGCCGAGCGCGCCAACGCCGCCCTGGCCGGCGAGAGCGAAGCCCAGGGTTTCGCCGTGCTGCCGCCACCGGTGGAAGGCCTGGGCACTTCCAGCGGTTTCGAGGTGCGCCTGCAGGACAGATCCAATCGCGGCCAGGCGGCGCTCAAGGCGGCGCGCGATGAGTTGCAGGCCCGGCTGGCGGGCAATCCGATCATCGCCTACGTGCGGGAGACCGCCCTGGCCGACAGCGCCCAGGTGCAGCTGGTGGTGGATCGCCGCCAGGCCGCCGCCCTGGGGGTGGGCTTCGCCGCCCTCGGCGAGACCCTGGGCACTGCCCTGGGCTCAAGCTATGTCAACGACTTCCCCAATCGCGGCCGGATGCAGCAGGTGATCGTGCAGGCCGAGCTGGGCAGCCGCAGCCAGGTGGACGACCTGCTGCGCCTGGAGGTACGCAACGAGCGCGGGCGCATGGTGCCGCTGTCCGCGTTCGTCAGCGCCGACTGGACCCAGGGCCCGGCGCAGCTGTCGCGCTACAACGGCTATCCCGCCATCAGCCTGTCCGGCGAACCGCTGCCCGGTCACACCACCGGCGAGGCCATGGCCGAACTGGAACGCCTGGCCACCGCGTTGCCGCGCGGCTTCGCCCTGGAGTGGACGGCGCTGTCGCTGCAGGAACGCCTCTCCGCCGGCCAGGCGCCGCTGCTGCTGGGGCTGTCGCTACTGGTGGTGTTCCTCTGTCTGGCGGCGCTCTATGAAAGCTGGTCGATTCCCACCGCGGTATTGCTGGTGGTGCCCCTGGGCGTGCTCGGCGGGGTGCTGGCGGTGACCCTGAGGGGGATGCCTAACGACGTCTTCTTCAAGGTCGGCCTGATCACGGTGATCGGTCTCACGGCGAAGAACGCCATCCTGCTCATCGAATTCGCCAAGCGCCTGCACGATGGCGGCCTGGACCTGTACCAGGCCACCTGTCGCGCCGCCCGGCTGCGCCTGCGACCCATCGTCATGACCTCGCTGGCCTTCATTCTCGGTGTGGTGCCCCTGGCCCTGGCCACCGGTGCCAGCTCGGCGAGCCAGCAGGCGGTGGGCACCGGGGTGATCGGCGGCATGCTCAGCGCCACCCTGGCGCTGGTCTTCGTGCCGGTGTTCTTCGTGCTGGTGCTGCGGTTGGTCCGGCGCTGGCGCGCGCCGGAACTCTAGCCTCAGGAGTTGAGGGAGCGCTTGTCGCCCAGCAGCGCGGCATCCTCGACCGGCGCGGGCTCCGGCGGGCGGGCGCCGATCTTGTCCGAGGTCCGCAGGCTCTGCGGCAGTGCCCAGAACATCAGGCCGGCGGCCAACAGACTGGTGCAGCCGATGAGATAGAGCGCCGGAGTGGTGCTGCCGGTCATGTCCTTGATGTAACCCACCATCACCGGACTGACGATGCCACCGAGCTGCCCCAGGGTGTTGATCAGGGCGATACCCCCTGCGGCCCCTGCGCCCGCGCCGGCCAGCAGTTTCGGCGGCAGCGACCAGAAGGTCGGGATGGCGGCGATGATGCCGGCGCCCATCAGGGCCAGGGACAGGATCAGGAAGGTGGTGTGGTCGGCGAAGAGTCCCGCGCTGAAGAACCCCAGGGCGCCGGCGATCACCAGACCGCAGACGAACTTGCGCCGCTCGCCGCTGGCGTCCGACAGCCGACCCACCACCACCATGCTGATGGCGCCGAAGACGTAGGGCACGGCGGTCAGCAGGCCGATGAGGGTGGGGCTCTCGGTCCCGGCACTGCGGATCAGCTGCGGCGCCCAGAAGTTGAGGCCATAGGAGGCGACCTGGATCAGGAAGTAGATCACCGCGAGCAGCAGGAAGCCCGGCAGTCGGATCGCCGCCAGCAGCGAGCCATGGCTGTTGTTTTCATGGCTGGCGATGCGGCTGGCCAGGAAGGTCTTCTCGTCAGCGTTGAGCCAGGGCGCATCGGCGATGCGGTCATGCAGCAGGCGCAGCACCAGCACGCCCAGCAGCACGCAGGGGATGCCACCCGCCAGGAACAGCCAGTGCCAGCCGCGAATGCCGAGCAGGCCGTCCATCTGGCCGAGGATCACCCCGGAGACGGGGGCGCCGATCAGCCCGGCGAAGGCCGAGGCGAGGAACAGCGTCGAGGTGATGCGCCCGCGATAGCTCTGCGGAAACCACAGCGTCAGGTAGTAGAGGATGCCCGGCGCGAAGCCGGCTTCCATGGCACCGATGAGGAAGCGCAGCACATAGAACTGCCATTCGGTGGTGACGAACATCATCAGCGCCGTGGCGATGCCCCAGGAGATCATGATGCGCGCGATCCAGCGCCGAGCGCCGACCTTGTACAGCATCATGTTGCTGGGTACCTCGAACAGCACATAGCCCACCACGAAGAGTCCCGCGCCCAGGCCATAGGCGGTGTTGCTCAGCGACAGGTCGGCCTGCAGCTGGAACTTGGCGAAGCTGATGTTGATGCGATCGAAGAAGGCGAACAGGTAGCAGATCATGATCAGCGGCATGAGCCGCCAGGCGACCTTGCGGACGATGGCCTGTTCGGCGGCCGCCACGGCGGCGGCGGAGGTTGCGGATAAGGGCATAGCGGTCTCCCGGGAGCGGCCAGACTGGCGCTCCTTTGTTGTTGTAGTCAGGGCGAACGAATGAAAGCGGGTGCGGCTCAGCCAGCGGTCGCGGGCGGTGGATGCAGATCGCAATTGCGCCCGGCCTTGGCCACCTGGCCGGGGGTGTCGTGCCCCAGCAGCGCCGGCAGGGTGCGCGACAACTCGATCAGCCGTTGCAGATCGATGCCGGTGTCCACGCCGATCTCGGCGCAGAGATTCACCAGGTCCTCGGTGCAGATGTTGCCGGAGGCGCCCGGGGCGAAGGGGCAGCCACCGAGGCCACCGAGGGCGGCGTCGAAGCGCCGGGCGCCGGCTTCGTAGGCGGCCAGGACGTTGCTCAGACCCAGGCCACGGGTGTTGTGGAAATGCAGGGTCAGGGCGGACGCCGGGATCAGTTCCAGCACCTGGCAGACGATCCGTGCGACCTGTCGCGGATTGGCCATGCCGGTGGTGTCGGCGAGGGTGATGCCGGTCATGCCCAGCGCCAGATAGCGCTGCACCAGCTCGAACACCCAGCCTTCGTCGATGCGCCCTTCGAAGGGGCAACCGAAGGTGGTCGCCACGGTGCCGTTGAGCGAGACCGCCTGCCCCTTGGCCAGCTGCACCACCTCGGCGAAGCTGGCGAGGGACTGCTCGCAACTCATGCGCATGTTGGCGCGATTGTGGGTCTGGCTGGCGGAGAGCACCAGGTTCAGCTCGTCGGCGCCTGCCGCCAGGGCGCGCTGGGCGCCCTTGAGATTGGGCACCAGGGCGACATAGGTCACGCCGGGCCGGCGGGCGATGCCCTGGAACACCGCCTCGCCGTCACGCAGCATGGGCACCGCCTTGGGCGAGACGAAGGAACCGGCCTCGATCCGCGAGAAACCCAGCGCGGAGAGCTCGTCGATCAGGGCGATCTTGTCGGCGGTTTCCACCCAGCTCGGCTCGATCTGCAAGCCGTCACGGGGCGCGACTTCCTGGACGATCAGGCGTTCGCTACTCATTGCACCACCCCGCCCTTTCTGAGTCGCTGGATATCCGCTTCGCTCAGCCCCAGTTCGGTCAGCAGGCCATCGGTGTGCTCACCGAGGGTCGGACCCTGCCAGTTGACCTGGCCCGGGGTGGCCGACAGCTTGGGTACGATGCCCGGCATCTTCAGGGTGGCGCCGTCGGGCAGGGTGGTGTCCAGCAGCATCTCCCGCGCCTGGTAATGGGGATCGGCGACGATGTCGGCGGCGGAATAGATGCGTCCGGCCGGAACCTCGGCACCTTCGAGGATCTCCAGCACCTCGTCGATGCCGCGACTGCCGGTCCAGGCGGCGATGGCCTCGTCGATCAGCTCGCAGTGGCGGGCGCGCCCGTCGTTCTGCGCCAGATCCGGGCGCTCGGCCAGATCGGGTCGGCCGATGGCCTGCATCAGCCGCACATAGATGGGATCGCTGTTGCCGGCGATTACCACGAAACCGCCGTCGCCGGTGGGATAGGTGTTGGACGGCGCGATACCGGGCAAGGCGCCACCGGTACGCTCGCGCACATGGCCGAGCATGGAGTATTCGGGCACCAGGCTTTCCATGACGTTGAAGACGCTCTCGACCAGGGAGACGTCGACCACCTGGCCGTCGCCCTGGCCGGTCTTGACCCGCAGCACCGACATCAGGGCGCCGATCACCGCGTGCATGGAAGCCAGGGAATCGCCCAGGCTGACCCCGACCCGCGCCGGCGGCACGCCCGGAGTACCGGTGGTGTAGCGGATGCCGCCCATGGCCTCGCCGATGGCACCGAAGCCGGGGCGATCACGATAGGGGCCGGTCTGGCCGTAGCCGGAGATGCGCACCAGGGTGAGCTTGGGATTGAGGGCGTGCAGCACGTCCCAGCCCAGGCCGAGCTTTTCCAGGGCGCCCGGGCGCAGATTCTCGATGAGCACGTCGGCGCCCTCGACCAGCTGCTTGACCAGGGCCACGCCTTCGGCGGAACGCAGATTCAGGGCGAGGGACTTCTTGTTGCGCGACTGCAGGTACCACCAGAGCGAGGTGCCCTCGTGCAGCTTGCGCCACTTGCGCAGGGGATCGCCCTTGTCCAGGGCTTCGATCTTGATCACTTCGGCGCCGAATTCGGCCAGCAGGCGGGCGGCGAAGGGAGCGGCGATGAGCGTGCCGATCTCGATGACACGGAGTCCGGTGAGAGCCGTCATGGCGGGCGAGCCTCTTTGTTATTGGAATGAGGCCGATGCTAGGACAATAGAGCAGCCGGTGGTTAACGTCTTTCGGCAAGGGGTCTTCGCGAATCGCGAAGACCCGGATTCAGACCTCCAGCAGGTGGTCGTAGAGCAGCCGGCTGACCGGCGACAGCGTCTCGACGTCGCGGACCACCAGCGCCAGGCTGCGCTGGGACCAGTCGTCATCCAGCGCCGCGGCGATCAGTCCGAGCGGTCGCCCGATGAGTTCGAAGGCCTGCAGCGGCAGCACGCCCAGCCCGAAACCCGCCTGCACCATGCGGCACACGGCATCGAAGCCGGGTACATGGATGCGCAGGCGCAAGGCCTTGCCGTGACTGCGGGCGGCCGCCTTGGTGCGCAGGTTGATGAAGCTGTCGGCGTGCAGGCCGACGTGGTCATCGTCCAGGGTCTCGGCGAAGGCCAGCCGCGCGCGGGCGGCCAGGCGATGATCGGGACGCATCACCACCACCAGGGTGTCCTGCCGGTAGGGCACGGCCAGCAGGCCGCGGGTGTCGGTGTCCGAGGAGCAGATGCCCAGGTCGGCGGCGCCTTCCAGCACACCCTTCACCACCCCGGCGCTGGGTCGCTCGTCCAGACTGATCTTGACCTGGGGATGGCCGACGGTGAAGGCCTGCAGGTCCTCGGGGAGGAATTCGATGATGGCGGAGATGTTGGCCATCATCCGCACATAGCCGCGCACGCCCTGCAGATGTTCGCCGACGTCGATGCTGATGCGCTCGACGTCGGCGAGGATGCGCTTGGCGTAATGCAGCAGCGTCTCGCCGACCGGGGTGAGGGTGGTGCCCTTGGCGTTGCGCTCGAAGAGTTCGATGTCGAGCGACCGCTCCAGATCATGCAGGCGCTTGCTGGCGGCGGACAGGGCGATCATCTCGCGCTCGGCGGCGCGGGTCAGGGTGCCCTCCTCGTGCACCGCCAGCAGCAGCTGCAGCGAGACCAGGTCGAGGCGGCGGAGCAGGTTGCGGTAGTGCATCGTCTTGCGGTCCTGGCGGCCAGAGGTCCTTGTACAGGACCAGGCACGCCCGGGCTAGCCGCCCGCCTCCGGTCAGAGACCCAGGTCGCTCAAGCCGGGATGGTCATCCGGCCGCCGCCCCTGGGGCCAGTGAAACAGCCGCTCGGCCGCGGTGATCGGCAGGTCGTTGATGCTGGCGTGTCTCTCGGCCATCAGGCCCTGGTCGTCGAAGTGCCAGTTCTCGTTGCCGTAGGCGCGGTACCACTGGCCGTCTTCGTCCCGCCATTCGTAGGCGAAGCGCACGGCGATGCGCGCGCCGTCATGCGCCCAGAGTTCCTTGATCAGCCGGTACTCGTGCTCGCGCTGCCACTTGCGGGTGAGAAAGGCCTCGATGGCGACGCGGCCCTGGAGGAAGTCGGCGCGATTGCGCCAGCGGCTGTCGACGGTATAGGCCAGGGCCACCTTGGCCGGATCGCGGCTGTTCCAGCCATCTTCGGCGGCGCGGACCTTCTGCTGGGCGGATTCGAGGGTGAACGGCGGGACGGGAGGACGGGCAGCGCTCATGGGACACTCCTGGGCAGATGAGGCCCCAGTGTCGGGCCGCCGCGGCGGTGTCACAAGGTCGAACGGCCCACGGATCCGGCCAAGTCGCTCAGCGCCTGTTCAACGGCTGCTGCGCGTCGGCCAGACGGCGTTGAAAATGACCTGGGTCGCCAGCCCGGTCGGAATGCTCAGCTACCCCTCGTGAACCCGAGCGCGGGTCCGATCCGCTTCCTCAGCCCTTTGCTCCTTGCTTGGCTCTCGCTCGCGAGACGTTGATCAGGCTCTCAGACCTCGACCAGGCGATAGTGCAATCCCCGCACCACCGCCTCGACCCTGTTGCGTGCGCCCAGTTTGCGGGCGGCGGAGTTGAGGTGCAGGTTGACCGTGGCGGTGGAGCGGTTGAGGGTGGCGGCGATGCGCTTGGCGGTCAGGCCCTTGGCCGAGTACTGCAGGCACTCACGCTCGCGCGGCGTCAGGCGGACCTGGCCGCAGCGGCGCTCGGCCGGGGCGAGCAATTCGTCGGCCCGGGCCTGGAAGGCATGGGCCAGCACCAGGAAGGCGCCCAGGCAGGCTTCGCCGGCGGCCTCGGCGTCCGCGGCATCGGCATCGAGGATGCCGGTCAGGGTGGCAAAGGCGCCCCCCGGCAGGTGCAGCGGCACGGTCACCCCGGTGGCCAGGCCGCTGTCCCGCACATAGCAGGTGACCGGGCGATGACTGTCACCCAGGTACTCGCGCAGGGCGCTGCGGGTTTCGCTGCGAAACGACCAGACGAAGGGCGCCGCACGCCGACTGGCGCATTGCTGCACCGGGTCGATCTGGTAGTAGCCGCGCTCGCACCAGAAGGCCTGCATGTCCGCCGGGGCGTTGCGTACCTTGAACACCGAGGGGGTGATGAGTACCCCGTCGTGACTGAGGGGCACCGGGGCGTAGTCGTAGATCAGCGCCTTGCAGCCCAGATGGTCGGCACTGGCCTGGACGGCATCCAGACAGGCGTCGAGCGTGGGCAGCCCGGCGAGGCGGCTGCTGACGGTGAGCAGATCGGCATGCATCTTGGAGCTCCTGCCCTGATGGCGACGGGGAAAGCGAAGCAAAGGCTCTGCCAGTCGCCCCCGGCCTGCTGCAAACCTAGCACTTTTGTGGATGGGGCCAGGCCCCACCCTGGCCTAGAGTCGAGCCTACCCCGCCCCTTCGAGGAAGCCCCATGACTCAGCACGCTCCGTCCGGCGACGCCGCCGACCTCGCTCGCTTCGGCTACACCCAGGAACTCAAGCGCCAGCTCGGGCTGAAGGACCTGCTCATCTACGGCCTGGTATTCATGGTGCCCATCGCGCCCTTCTCCATCTTTGGCGGGGTGTTCGACGCCAGCCACGGCATGGTGCCCCTCACCTACCTGATCGGCTTCGTCGCTATGCTGTTCACTGCGGTCAGCTACCAGCAGATGTCGCGCGCCTTTCCAGTGGCCGGTTCGGTCTACGCCTACGTCGGTCGCGGCCTGCACCCAGCCCTGGGCTTTCTCGCCGGCTGGGCCATCCTGCTCGACTACCTGCTGGTGCCCACCCTGCTCTATGTGATCGGCGCCAACGCCATGGCCAACGTCATCCCGGTCATTCCCCAGCCGCTGTGGATCGTTTTCTTCGTCGGCCTCAACACCCTGGTCAACCTGCGCGGCATCGAGACCACCGCCCGCGCCAACCGGCTGTTCCTCTACGGCCAGCTGGCGGTGCTGCTGGTGTTCGTGGTGCTGGCGTCCCTGGCCATCAGCCGCGGCGTGAATGGCGCCGAGTGGAGCCTGAAGCCGCTGTACAACCCCCAGGAATTCTCCCTGCCACTGATCTTCAGCGCGCTGTCGGTGGCGGTGCTGTCCTTTCTCGGCTTCGACGCCATCTCCACCCTCTCCGAAGAAACCCGCGGCGGCAGCCGGGTGGTGGGTCGCGCCACGCTGCTGGCCCTGACCCTGGTGGCCGCGCTGTTCATGGTGCAGACCTGGCTGGCCGCCCTGCTGCAACCCAACCTGATCCAGTACCCCGACGCCGATGCCTCGAACAACGCCTTCTACGAGATCGGTCGGCTGATCGCCGGCCCCTGGCTGCAGGTGGTGATCGCCCTGGCGGTGGCCATCGGCGCCGCCATCGCCAACGCTCTGGTGGCCCAGGCCGCCACCTCGCGCCTGCTGTTCGCCATGGCCCGTGATCGCCAGATGCCGCAGTTCCTGCGGCAGATCCATCCCACCACCCGGGTGCCGCAGCGTGCCATCCTGCTGGTGGCGGCCCTGAGTCTAATGCTGGGGCTGTTCTTTGTCGGACAGATCAACCTGCTCGCCTCCATGTGCAACTTCGGTGCGCTGACCGCCTTCCTGCTCCTGCATGTGGCAGTGGCCTGGCATCACCGCGGCGCCGGTCGCCCGCTGCTGCATGCGCTGGTCCCGCTGGTCGGTTTCATCATCCTCGCCTACGTGCTGTTCAACGCCGACGTCTACGCCAAGGTCGGCGGCAGCTGCTGGATGGTGCTGGGCCTGGCCGTGCTGGCCTTCCTCAGGCTCAGCGGCCGGACCACGGAATTCAAGGCCAACGACGCCGTCCATTAGGCACAGACCCGCCGCGGAGGCTCCCGATGATCAAGACCCTGCACAGCCAGCACTGCCATTGCGGCTGGGACCACAGCCTCCCCCCGGCGCTGGAGGTCGCGCCGGGCGAGACGGTCAGCTTTGCCTGCCGCGATGCGGCGGACGGCCACTTCCACGCACAGTCCAGCGCCACCGACATCGCCACCCTGCCCTTCGAGCGGGTCAATCCGGTCTGCGGTCCGCTGTGGATCGAGGGCGCCGAGCCGGGCGACGTGCTCAAGGTGACGCTGGACAGTTTCACCCCCAGCGGCTTTGGCTGGACCGCCAACATTCCCGGCTTCGGCCTGCTCGCCGACCAGTTTCCGGACCCGGTGCTGCAGCTCTGGCATTACGACCTCAGCGGTCAGAAGCCGGCCGCCTTCGGCGAGTTGGCGCGGGTCCCGCTCAAGCCCTTCGCCGGCACCCTGGGGGTGGCTCCCGCGGCGCCAGGTCTGCACTCGGTGGTGCCACCACGGCGGGTGGGTGGCAATCTGGATATCCGCGACCTGGCCGCCGGCACCAGCCTCTACCTGCCGGTGGAGGTCGCCGGAGCGCTGTTTTCCATCGGCGATACCCATGCCGCCCAGGGCGATGGCGAGGTCTGCGGCACCGCCATCGAGACCGCCATGGCGGTCACCGCCACCTTCGAGCTGATCAAGCAGCAACCGCTGGCCATGCCCCGCTTCAGCACCCCGGGGCCGGTCACCCGACACCTCGACGGCGCCGGTTACGAGGTCTTCACCGGGGTCGGACCCGAC
The DNA here is from genome assembly GCF_029959585.1 of Pseudomonas sp. PS02302. Lineage (NCBI taxonomy): Bacteria > Pseudomonadati > Pseudomonadota > Gammaproteobacteria > Pseudomonadales > Pseudomonadaceae > Pseudomonas > Pseudomonas sp. PS02302. The sequence goes on along the minus strand of NZ_JASCON010000043.1, from coordinate 22,987 downwards.
CTGCTGGCCGCGGCGCGGATGGCCGTCAGCGGCGCCATCGACTGGCTCGGACAGACCCGCAACCTGCCGGCGGAGCAGGCCTATCTGCTCTGCTCGGTCTGCGGCGATCTGCGCATCAGCGAAATCGTCGACGTGCCCAACTGGGTGGTCAGCTTCTATTTTCCGCGGATCGTGTTCGAATAGCCGGGGCCGGACGGTCTGGCGTCCGCCGCGGCAACGTCCCCCATAGCGAAGCGATGACGATCAGCAGGCCGCCCAGCCAGCCCCAGAGGCCCAGGCGTTCGTCCAGCCAGAAGCTGGCGAACAGCGCGCCGAACAACGGCTCGGCGCCCATCAGCAGGGCGACGCGGGTGGCGCTGGTGCGGCCCAGGGCAAAGTTCTGGGCGAGAAAGGCGCCCAGGGTGCAGAACAGCACCAGGTAGCCCGTGGCGAGCCAGAAGCCCGCTTGCAAGGGCAGCGGCGCCAGGCCCGGGCCCAGGGCGAACAGCAGCAGACAGGCCAGGCCCACCACCCCGGTCTGCACCGCGGTCAGCGCCAGGGCCGGCACCGGGGCACTGGCCTGCTGCAGACGCCGCCGCACCACGCAGACATTGACCGCGCGCAATACCGCCGCCAGCAGGATCAGGCCGTCACCCAGGTTGAAGCTCAGGGTCACGCCACGGGTCAGCAGCCCAGCGCCCGCCACCGCCAGCCCCGCGGCGCCCAGGGCGCGGGCCTCGGGGCGCTGGCCGAGCAGCCACCATTCGGCGAAGGGGGTCAGGGCCACGCAGAGACTGATGAGAAAGGCGGCGTTGCTGGCGCTGGTCAGGGCCACGCCATAGGTCTCGGCGAGAAAGATCGCCAATAGCAGCAGCCCGGTGGGTATTCCCGGTCGCCAGGCCCGCCGACCCTCGCCCCTCAGGGTGGGCAGCAGCAGCGCCGCGGTGAGACAGAAGCGCAGCGCCAGGTAGCCGAGCACCGGATAGAGCATCACAGCGTCCTTGACCACGGCGTAGCTGGTCCCCCAGACCAGGGCGGTAGCGAGCAGCAGGCCTTCGGCGAGGCCGAAGGTGGGGCGTTGCGACATGACAGCTTCTCCCTGAATCAGGCCGCCAGTGTGCCCGCCCCTGACCAGCACGATAAGCCCGCCAGCGTGCATAGCTCTTGTTCCCCCGGGGAAGCAATGGCAGCCTTTACAGCCCTATTGCTTCTGGCGGACTCTGGCATGGATCTCCTGCGCGCCCTCCCCCTGCTGCCCTGCATGGTCGCCTTCGCCAAGGTGGTGGAGACCGGCAGCTTCACCGCGGCCGCCCGGCTGCTGGACGCCACACCCTCGGCGGTCAGTCGTCAGGTCGCGCGGCTGGAACGAGAGCTGGGGGTGCGTCTGCTGCAGCGCACCACCCGCCAATTGCGCCTGAGCGAAGCCGGCCGCGAGGTACTCGGCCACTGCCGTCAGCTGCTAGCTGCCGCCGGTGCGGCGCTGGACAGTGGTCTACAGCACAGCGAGGAACCGCGCGGGCAGGTGCGACTGGCGGTGCCCAAGGCGGTCGGCTACCGGCTGATCGCCCCTTTGCTGCCGGAATTCTTCCAGCGCTATCCGCAAGTGGATCTGCAACTGCGCCTGGACGATCGCCCGCTGGATCCCATCGCCGACGACCAGGATCTGCTGGTGCGCATCACCGAGCAGCCACCCGCCGGCTTCGTCGCCCGGCCACTGCGCGAGATGGACTTCGTGCTCTGCGCCAGCCCGGCCTATCTGCAGCGCCGCGGCACGCCGCAGCAGCCCCAGGCGCTGGCCGAGCACGATTGCCTCTACCTCGGCGAAACCCCGGGCGACCAGCGCTGGCAACTGCGCCACGGCGACCGGGTGGAAAGCGTGACGGTGCGCGGCCGCCTGGCCTGCAATCACAGCGGCGTGCGCCTGGAGGCCACCCTCGCCGACCTGGGCATCGCCTGCCTGCCGGCCTTCGCCGCCGAAGCCGGCCTGGCCGCCGGCAGCCTGCGGCGGGTGCTGCCCGACTGGCAATACCTCGGCCCCTACCAGGGCACCGCCTGGCTGCTCTATCCGCCGGATCGCCAGTTGCCGACGGCGGTCAGGGTGCTGGTGGATTTCCTGCTGGAGCGGCTCAGGTCAGCCCCAGGTTCAGGCTAGCACCGCCACCGACTTGAGCTGCGCCCACACCCGACTCCCCGGCTGCAACGCCAGCCGCTCCAGCGAATAGCGGGTGATCCGCGCCAGCAGCGCCGCGCCGCCCAGGTCCAGGCGCACCAGCACCTGGGCCGGCGAGCGGGTCGGGGCGATCTCGGCGACGGTGGCCGGCAGCACATTGAGGATGCTGCTGTGCTGACGTTCCAGGCTCAGGCTGACATCCCGCGCCAGCACCTTGATGCGCAGCGCCTGCCCGGGCGGCAGCGGGGCATGGGCCAGCAGCACGCGCTGCTCGCCGGCCAGGCCCAGGCTGAGCAGGCCGTAGTCCGGATCATGGCCGAGCACCCGCCCTTCCAGCACCACCCCGGCGTCATCGGCCAGGGCGATGGGCAGGTCGAGGCGCGCCAGTACCTCGGGGGTCGGCCCGCTGGCCAGCACCCGCCCCTGTTCCAGCAGCACCAGGTGATCGGCCAGTCGCGCCACCTCGTCGGGGGCGTGGCTGACATAGAGGATCGGCAGCGCCAGCTCCCGGGTCAGGCGTTCCAGGTAGGGCAGGATCTCTGCCTTGCGCTCGGCGTCCAGCGCCGCCAGGGGTTCGTCCATCAGCAGCAGCCGCGGACTGGTGAGCAGCGCCCGGGCGATGCCGACCCGCTGGCGCTCGCCGCCGGACAGCCGCGCCGGCATCCGCGAAAGCAGTCCTTCGATGCCCAGCAGCTCGACGACCTGTTCCAGCGCCAGCCGCCGGTCGCCCGGTGCCACCCGCTGCCAGCCGAACAGCAGGTTGCGACGCACGTCCAGGTGCTCGAACAGATTGGCATCCTGGAAGACATAGCCCAGGGCGCGCCGGTGCGGCGGCAGGAACAGGCCGCGGTCGCTGTCCTGCCAGGTCTCCCCGGCCACCACCAGACGCCCGCGGGCGGCGGGTTCGAGTCCGGCCACGCACCTCAGGCAGCTGGTCTTGCCCGAGCCCGAGGGCCCGAACAGGGCGGTGACGCCGCTGCCGGGCAGCATCAGGTCCACGTCCAGCGTAAAGCTCGGGTGTGAGAGTTCGAATCTCGCCGTCAGACTCATGTCCAGGCCGACCGCCCGCGGCGGCCATAGAGCAGCAGGAGGATCACGAAGGAAAAGGCCAGCATGCCGCCGGCCAGGAGATGCGCCTGGGGATACTCCATGGCTTCCACGTGATTGAAGAGCTGGGTGGAGACCACCTGGGTCCGCCCGGGGATGTTGCCGCCGATCATCAGCACCACGCCGAATTCGCCCACGGTATGGGCAAAGCCGAGGATGGCGGCGGTGACGAAGCCCGGCCGCGCCAGCGGCAGCACCACGTGGAAGAAGGTATCCAGGGGACTGGCCCTCAGGGTGGCCGCAGCCTCCAGAGGGCGCGGACCGATGGCCTCGAAGGCGTTCTGCAGCGGCTGCACCACGAAGGGCAGCGAATAGCACAGCGACCCCACCACCAGCCCGGCGAAGGTGAAGGGCAACCGCCCCAGCCCCAGGGCCGAGGTCGCCTGTCCCACCCAACCCTCCGGCCCCATGGCCAGCAGCAGGTAGAAGCCGATCACCGTGGGCGGTAGCACCAGCGGCAGGGCCACCAGGGCGCCGACCGGCCCCTTGAGCCGGGAGCGGGTGCGCGCCAGCCACCAGGCGAGGGGCGTACCCAGCACCAGCAGCAGCAGCGTGGTCATGTTGGCCAGTTCCAGGGTCAGGCGGATCGCCGCCCAGTCCGCCGCGCTCAGGCTCATGGGATCACTGCCGGTAGCCGTAGGCCTTGAGCACCGTGGCCGCCTGGGGTCCCTTGAGATAGTCCAGCAGCGCCTTGGCCGCCGGTTGATCCTGGCCCTTGTCCAGCAACACGGCGTCCTGGCGGATCGGCTCATAGAACTCGGCCGGCACGATCCAGGCCGAGCCTTCCTTGACCTTGCCGTCCTGGTAGATCTGCGACAGGGCGACGAAGCCCAGCTCGGCATTGCCGGTGGCGACGAACTGGTAGGTCTGGGTGATGTTCTGGCCTTCCACCCGCTTGGCCGCGACCGCCTCGGTGAGGCCCAGCTTGGCCAGCACCTGGGTGGCGGCCAGGCCATAGGGCGCGGTCTTGGGATTGGCCACGGCCAGGTGGGCGAAGGCGTTGTGCTTGAGCACCGCGCCTTCGCTGTCCACGTAGCCGGTCCTGGGCGACCAGAGCGCCAGGGTGCCGATGGCATAGGTGAAGCGCGAGCCCTTGACCGCCGCGCCCTCGCTTTCCAGCTTGGCCGGGGTGCTGTCGTCGGCGGAGAGGAAGACCGCGAAGGGCGCGCCATTCCTGATCTGGGTGTAGAGCTGGCCGGTGGCGCCGCTGGAAATCACCAGCTGATGGCCGGTGTCTCGGGTGAACTGCTCGCCGATGGCCTTGAGCGGTGCGCTGAAATTGGCGGCCACGGCCACCTGGACCTCGTCGGCCAGGGCCGGGGTGGCCAGCGCTGCGGTGAGCAGGGAAAGCAACAGGCGGGAACGGCTGGAGATCATCGGTTCTGGCTCCTTGGGCTGGTCAGGATGCGCTCATCAGCAGGACGCTGGCGGCGCTGAAACAGGCGCAGGCGGCCAGGCCGGGGACGAGTCCCAGCTGGCGACTGCTAGTGGCGGTCAGGGTGGCGGTGACGCGGCGACCGGCCGGTAGCGCCAGCACCACCTCGTGGTTGATCGGTCCCTCATGGACGCGCTCGACCTCTCCCCACCACAGATTCTGCGCCGACAGGCGCAGCCCTGGATCGGTGCCGATCAGCACCGCCGAGGCCTTGACCAGGGCCACTACGGCGCGGCCTGGCGCCAGGCCGAGCTGCGCGGCGCTGTCGCGGGTGACCAGGGCGGTGAGTCGCGTGGCATCGTCCAGGCGCAGCACCACGGCGCTTTCCACATCGCCCTGTTCGAGCGCCTCGACCACGCCGGAAAACTGGTTGCGGGCGCTGCTGCGCCAGTTGAGGTTGAGCAGCAACTGGCGAAAATCGGCCACTTCGGTGCGAGTGGCCTCGTCCAGTCCGGCCGCCACCTGGTCCAGGGTGGTCTGGTAGTGCTGCTCCAGCGCCCGATAGAAGGCCACCACCCGCTGGCCATAGGCGGTCAGCCGGGTGCCGCCGCCGCCGCTGCCCCCCGCGCTGCGGGCGACCAGGGGCTGGGCGGAGAGATTGTTGATCTGGTCCACCGCGTCCCAGGCCGCCTTGTAGGACAGCGGCACCCGCTTGGCCGCCTGGCTGATGGAGCCGGTGGCGGCGATGGCCTCCAGCAGACGAATGCGGGTCTGGGTCAGCTCGGCGCCGACACTGCTTTCCAGCGACAGATGGGCAATGAAGGGCGAGGCGCTCATGTCAGGGACTCCCGGCATTCGGGTTGTATGACTGCAACGCTCCGACCTAGAGTGGCGCCCCTTGCCTCTTCCCCAACGTTCAGGAGCGATATCCAATGAAGGTCAGTGCCCGCAATGTCTTCCCGGGAACCGTCAGCCAGGTGCGCGAAGGCGCGGTGAATGCAGAGGTGACCCTTACCCTGACCGGCGGTACCGAGCTGGTAGCCGTGGTTACCCTGGACAGCGTGAAGAGCCTGGAGCTGGCGCCGGGCAAGTCGGCGGTGGCCCTGATCAAGGCGCCCTGGGTGATGGTGATGACCGCCGATAGCGGACTGCGCCTGTCGGCGCGCAACTGCCTGACCGGAACCGTGGAGAGCATCGGCGATGGCGCAGTCAACGCCGAGGTGGCCATCGCCCTGCCCGGTGGCAGCCGCGTGGTGGCCATGGTCACCCGCGACGCGGTGCAGGAGCTGCAGCTGGCTCCGGGCGTGGCCGCCACGGCGGTGTTCAAGGCGTCTCATGTGATCCTGGGGGTCCCGGCCTGATCCTGGGGGCGGCGGATCGGATCCGCCAGGGCGTTATAGCCTCAAGTATATAGCGTGGGACAAAAGAAAACGCCGGCAGGTTTCCCTGCCGGCGTTGGTTCTGGTGCTTACGCCAGTTTCTTGTACTTGACCCGCTTGGGCTGGGCCGCGGCCTCGCCCAGGCGCTTCTTGCGATCGGCTTCGTACTCGGTGTAGTTGCCTTCGAAGAACACCACGTTGGAATCGTCCTCGTAGGAGAGGATGTGGGTGGCGATGCGGTCGAGGAACCAGCGATCGTGGGAGATCACGATGGCCGCGCCGGGGAAGTCCAGCAGGGCGTCTTCCAGGGCGCGCAGGGTTTCCACGTCCAGGTCGTTGGAGGGTTCGTCCAGCAGCAGCACATTGCCGCCCTGCTTGAGGGTCAGCGCCAGGTGCAGACGACCGCGCTCACCGCCGGAGAGGTCCTTGACGAACTTCTGCTGGTCGGCGCCCTTGAAGTTGAAGCGACCGACGTAGCTGCGCGAGGGCACCTCGTAGTTGCCGATCTTGATCACGTCGGAGCCGTCGGAGACCTGCTCCCAGACGGTCTTGGTGTCGGACAGGTTCTCGCGACTCTGGTCGACACTGGCCAGTTGCACGGTATCGCCGATCTCGATGCTGCCGGCGTCCGGCTGCTCCTTGCCCATGATCATGCGGAACAGGGTCGACTTGCCGGCGCCGTTGCCGCCGATGACGCCGACGATGGCGCCCTTGGGCACCACGAAGCTCAGGTCGTCGATCAGCAGGCGATCGCCATAGCCCTTGCTGACGTTCTTGAACTCGATGACCTTGTCGCCCAGGCGCTGACCGGCGGGGATGTAGATCTCGTTGGTCTCGCTGCGCTTCTGGAATTCCTGGGACTGCATTTCCTCGAAGCGCTGCAGGCGGGCCTTGGACTTGGACTGGCGGGCCTTGGCACCGGAGCGTACCCATTCCAGTTCGGCCTTCATGGCCTTGGCGTGGGCGGCTTCCTGCTTGGCTTCCTGGGTCAGGCGCGCGGCCTTGGATTCCAGCCAGCCGGAGTAGTTGCCCTCGAAGGGGATGCCCTGGCCGCGGTCCAGTTCCAGGATCCACCCGGCGACGTTGTCGAGGAAGTAGCGGTCGTGGGTGATGGCCACCACGGTGCCGGGGAAGTCGTGGAGGAAGTGCTCCAGCCAGGCCACCGAGTCGGCGTCCAGGTGGTTGGTGGGTTCGTCCAGCAGCAGCATGTCGGGGGCCGACAGCAGCAGGCGGCACAGCGCCACGCGGCGCTTCTCGCCGCCGGAGAGCACGCCGACCTTGGCGTCCCAGGCCGGCAGGCGCAGGGCGTCGGCGGCAACTTCCAGCTGGCGCTCCAGGTTGTGGCCGTCGGCGGCCTGGAGGATGGCTTCCAGCTTGGCCTGCTCGGCGGCCAGGGCGTCGAAGTCGGCATCCGGCTCGGCGTAGGCGGCATAGACCTCGTCCAGCCGGGCCTGGGCCTGCTTGATCTGACCGACCGCTTCCTCGACCACGTCACGAACTGTCTGCTCGGGATCAAGTTTCGGTTCCTGCGGCAGATAACCCACATTGATACCGGGCATCGGCCGCGCTTCACCTTCGATCTCGGTATCGACGCCGGCCATGATGCGCAGCAGCGTCGATTTACCCGCACCGTTCAGACCGAGCACGCCGATCTTGGCGCCGGGAAAGAACGACAGGGAGATGTTCTTGAGGATTTCACGCTTGGGCGGCACGACCTTGCCGACCCGATGCATGGTGTAGACGTATTGAGCCATGGTGGGACCTTGGGACCGGAATGAAAAACAGGGGACACAGTATGGCGTCAGCAGCGAACGCTGTCGAAACCCCGCGCGACGAAAGCGCCAGCGCTGATCACGCGGAAAAAACCGGCGGAGACACCGTCCGGACCCTTATCATAGGCCATCCCTGCCCCGCGGAATCGGGCGCAGCCGAACGGCCATCGCCTCTGCAGGAACGCAGTCCGTCGTGAACAGCCCGCCCTCCTCGCTGCCGGAAGAGCCGCTCGCCCCCGCTTCGCGACGCCTGACCCGTGGCCTGCTGATCCTCTCGCTGGTGGCCATGCTGGCCCTGATGTTCTGGCAGGCCTTCGCCAGCGTGGCCGAGCGCGAGGCCATGCGGCGCGAACAGCTGGATGGCCTGACCCGACAGCTGGCCAACACCGTCGAATTCGGGCTGGCGCTCAAGGCCCAGGCGGTGCGCAGCACCCTGCGCTGGTCGCTGGACCCCACCCTGCCGCTGGCGCCCAACCTGCTGCTCGGCCTCAAGGACTTCTTTCCCGGACTGCAACAGGTGCGCTGGCTGCCGGCCAACGCCACCCTGCGCGCGGCGCGCCTGGGCGATACGCCGGACGCCGCCTTCATCCAGCAACTGATCGCGCGCGCCGGCCAGGCCGACTTCCGCTACGGCTACAACGCTCAGGCCGCCGCCGCGCCCCTCTATGTGCTGCTGGCCGGCGATCTCGAGGAGCAGCGGGGCTGGTGGGTGCTGACCAGCGCCCCCCTGCTCGAACCCCTGTGGCGGCCGACCCGGGTACCGTCCGGTCTCGACTGGCGCCTGGAAGATCGTTCCCAGGGCACCCTGCTGTTCCGCGGCGGAGCGACCCCGGCGGCGAACAGCATCGATGAAGTACGCCAGGAGCTGGCCTACAGCAACTGGCAGGTGGTGGGCAGCCATCCCGCCGAAGACATGGGCACCACGCTGCTGGGGGCCTCCTTCGGCCGCCTGGCGCTGTTCAGCCTGTCCGGCCTGGTGGCCGCCATCCTGCTCTATTTGCTGCTGCGCGAAGAGCAGGGCCTGCGCGCCCTCACCCTCGCCTCGCGGCGGGGCCTGCGCCTGGCCGGCACCGCCCTCAACGGCATCGAGGAAGCCGTCTGCATGACCCAGGCCGATGGTCGCCTGGTGCATGTCAACGCCACCGCCGCCCGGCTGCTGGGCATCGCCGCCGATGACGCCCAGCAATTCTTCCTCGCCAGCCTGCTGCCCGAGCTGGTCGCCCTGACGCCCACCGAGCGCGACAGCGGTGCCCTGGTCACCCTGGCGGTGGAGGGCCAGCCGCGCCGCTTCGCGGTCAGCTGCCACGCCCTGGCGGCCAGCCAGCCCAGCGCCCGGGTCCTGCGCGACCGTACCCAGACCCAGGACGGCTTCGTCTGGGTGCTGCGCGACGTCACCGAACAGCAGCGCAACCTGGAGACCATCCAGACCACCCGGCAGCGCTACGAGAGCATCTTCAATGGCGTGCACACCGGCATCTGCGTGGTGGATCTGAGCGCCGTCCAGCCGCACATGCAGGCCCTCGGCCTGGAGCGCCCCGAGCAGCTGGCGGAGCTGTTCGCCCGCGACCCCGAGGTCCTGGATAGCCTGGGCCGCCAGGTGCGCATCACCGAGATCAACCAGCGCGCCCTGGAAATGCTCGGCATCGAGCACCTCGACCAGGCCTGGGCGCGGCTGGTGGGTGACTCCCGCGTCCAGCTCGGTGGCAAGAGATACCGCCTGCTGGACGGCCTGCTCTCCGGCCAGCAGGTGCTGGAACTCGAGACCTGCATCAGCACCGCCGAGGGCGAGCGGCACCTCTGGCTGACCATGCACCTGCCGGCCGACCCCCAGCACCTCGATGCCACCCTGCTCAGCCTCAACGACATCACCCAGCGCAAGCTCGGCGAATTGCGCCTGCTCGAGCGCGACAGCTTCTGGTCGAATCTGATCAGCGCCATCCCCGACACCCTCTACACCTATGACGTGGCCAGCGGCGAGCTGACCTACGAGAGTCATTCGCTGGCCCTCAAGCTCGGCTATCCGCCGGACGCCTTCGCCAGCCTGGGTCGCGCGCGCCTGCACCCGGATGACGTCGAGCTGCACGAGCGGGTGGTGAGCATGCGGCCGACGCTTTCCGACCAGCCCAGCAGCAGCCTCTTGCGCTGGCAGCACCGCAACGGCGGCTGGCGCTGGTTCGACGTGCGCGAGCAGCGCCTCGCCCTTGCGGTGGACGGCACCGCGGCAAGCGTGGTCGGGCTGGCCCTGGACGTCACCGACATGGTGCGGGCCAGCGAGCGCCTGCGCGACAGCGAGAATCGCTACCGGCAGCTGGCGGAAAGCATCAGCGACGTCATCTTCACCACCGACGCCCAGCTGGTGCTCAACTACATCAGTCCCTCGGTGGAGGAGTTGCTCGGCTATCCCGTCGGCGAGCTGCAACAGCGCACCCTGGCCGAACTGGTGGTGCACTCGCGCCAGTGGCAGGAGGTGCGCCGCACCCTGCAGCGGCTGCTGCGCAGCCTCGACAATCCGCGCGCCCTGGCCGAGTTGCGCCGGGAACACTTCGCGCCCCTGTTGCTCGACTGCCTGCACGCCCAGGGTCACACCCTGCAGATCGAGCTGCGCCTCAAGCCGCTGTGGGACGACCACGAGCGCTTCGCCGGCCTGCTCGGCATCTGCCGCGACATCTCCGCCCAGCGTCGCACGGAGAAGGACATGCGCATGGCGGCCACGGTGTTCGACCACTCGGCCGGCGCCATCCTGGTCACCGACCCGGCCGGCTACATCGTGCGGGTCAACCGCACCTTCACCCGCATCACCGGCTTCAGTCCCGAAGAGGTGTTCGACCAGCAGCCGATGATGCTCTGCGCGGACAAGCAGGAAGCCAACCAGCTGCAGCACGTGATGCAGCAGCTGCGCACCCAGGAGAGCTGGGAAGGCGAACTCTGGCAGCGCCGCCAGGACAACGAGCCCTACCCCTCCTGGGTCGGCATCACCGCCATCCGCGACGACGACGGCGACCTGATGAGCTATGTCTGCTTCTTCGTCGACATCAGCGAGCGCAAGGCCAGCGAAAGACGCATCCACCGCCTGGCCTACTACGACGCCCTGACCCTGCTGCCCAACCGCACCCTGTTCCAGGACCGCCTGCACAACGCCCTGCAGCAGAGCCGCCACAATGGCAGCTGGGTGGTGCTGATGTTCCTCGACCTCGACCGCTTCAAGCCGATCAACGACAGCCTCGGCCACGCCGCCGGCGACCGCCTGCTCAAGGACGTGGCCATGCGCCTGACCGCCTGCGTCGGCACCGAGGACAGCGTGGCGCGCATGGGTGGCGACGAATTCACCCTGCTGCTGTCGGGCCTGGAGAGCCGCGAGGTCGCCCTGGCCCAGGCGATCCGCGTCGGCGAGCAGATCCTTACCCAGCTGTCCGAGGCCTTCGTGCTCGAAGGCCGCGAATTCTTCGTCTCCGCCAGCATCGGCATCGCCCTCTCGCCCCAGGACGGCCATGAGCTCAGCCAGCTGATGAAGAACGCCGATACGGCCATGTACCACGCCAAGGAGATGGGCAAGAACAACTTCCAGTTCTACCAGGCCGAGATGAACGCTCGCGCCCTGGAGCGCCTGGAACTGGAAGCCGATCTGCGGCACGCCCTGCTGCAGGGCGAATTCCGTCTGCACTACCAGCCGCAGTACCGTTGCGACAACCGGCGCTTGACCGGGGTCGAGGCCCTGCTGCGCTGGGAGCATCCGGTGCGCGGCCACGTCTCGCCGGCGGAATTCATCCCGGTGCTGGAAGAGATCGGCCTGGTGGTCCAGGTCGGCGACTGGGTGATTCGCGAGGCCTGCCGGCAGATGCGCGAATGGCACGCGGCCAGGGTGCGCATTCCCAAGGTCTCGGTGAATCTCTCCGCCCGCCAGTTCAGCGATGGCCAGCTCGGCCAGCGCATCGCCGAGATCCTCGCCGAGACCGGCTTGGCGCCGGCCTGCCTGGAGCTGGAACTGACCGAAAGCATCCTGATGCGCGACGTCGGCGAGGCCCTGCAGCTGCTGGGCGAACTCAAGAGCCTGGGCCTGTGCATCGCGGTCGACGACTTCGGCACCGGCTATTCCTCGCTCAACTACCTCAAGCAGTTCCCCATCGACATCCTCAAGATCGACCGCAGCTTCGTCGACGGCCTGCCCCACGGCGAACAGGATGCGCAGATCGCCCGGGCCATCATCGCCATGGCCCACAGCCTCAATCTCTCGGTGATCGCCGAGGGCGTCGAGGAACCGGCGCAACTGGAATTCCTACGCCTCCATGGCTGCGACGAGGTACAGGGCTTCCTCTTCGACCGTCCGCTGCCGCCGGATCTGTTGCGCGAACGACTGGAGCATCAGGGGCTGTTTCCGGTCCTGACATGAGACCTATGGCGCCACCGCATGACCGGCGCTCATACCTCAGAGTTCCTGCGATGGGGTAGAATGTTGCCCCTCACGAGCCCGATCGGGCTCGCTCTTCGCCATGCCTCAGGGGACCCTGCCGCCATGTTCAGCCGTGAAACCACCCTCGCCCGCTTCGACGCCGACCTGTATGCCGCCATGCAGCAGGAAGCCCAGCGTCAGGAAGATCACATCGAGCTGATCGCTTCGGAAAACTACACCAGTCCGGCGGTCATGGAAGCCCAGGGCAGCGTGCTGACCAACAAGTACGCCGAAGGCTATCCCCACAAGCGCTACTATGGCGGCTGCGAATACGTCGACGTGGTCGAGCAACTGGCCATCGACCGCGCCAAGCAGCTGTTCGGCGCCGACTACGCCAACGTCCAGCCGCACTCCGGCTCCCAGGCCAACTCGGCCGTGTACCTGGCGCTGATCGAAGCCGGTGACACCATCCTCGGCATGAGCCTGGCTCACGGCGGTCACCTGACCCACGGCGCCACCGTGTCCTCCTCCGGCAAGCTGTACAACGCCGTCCAGTACGGCATCGACGAGCAGGGTCTGATCGACTACGCCGAAGTCGAGCGCCTGGCCCGCGAGCACCAGCCCAAGGTCATCGTCGCTGGCTACTCCGCCTATTCCCAGGTGCTGGACTTCGCCCGCTTCCGCGCCATCGCCGATGCCGTGGGCGCCTACCTGTTCGTCGACATGGCCCACTTCGCCGGCCTGGTCGCCGCCGGTGTCTATCCGAACCCGGTGCCCTTCGCCGACGTGGTCACCAGCACCACCCACAAGACCCTGCGCGGCCCGCGCGGCGGCCTGATCCTGGCCAAGGCCAACGAAGCCATCGAGAAGAAGCTCAACTCGGCGGTCTTCCCCGGTGCCCAGGGCGGTCCGCTGATGCACGTCATCGCCGGCAAGGCGGTGTGCTTCAAGGAAGCCCTGCAGCCCGAGTTCAAGACCTACCAGCAGCAGGTGATCAAGAACGCCCAGGCCATGGCCAGCGTGTTCATCGAACGGGGCTTCGACGTCGTCTCCGGCGGCACCGACAACCACCTGTTCCTGCTCAGCCTGATCAAGCAGGAGATCACCGGCAAGGACGCGGACGCCGCCCTGGGTCGCGCCTTCATCACCGTGAACAAGAACTCGGTACCGAACGATCCGCGCTCGCCCTTCGTCACCTCCGGCCTGCGCATCGGCACCCCGGCCGTCACCACCCGTGGCTTCCAGGAAACCGAATGCCGCGAGCTGGCCGGCTGGATCTGCGACATCCTCGGCAACATGGGCGACGAGTCGGTAATCGACGCCGTCCGTGATAAGGTCCAGGCCGTCTGCGCCCGCCTGCCGGTGTACGGCAAGTAAGAGGCCCGCCTTCCCCCTCTCCCCTGGGAGAGAGCCGGGGTGAGGGAAAACCCCAAACAATGAGCCCCGACCAATCGGCCGGGGCTCATTGCATTTCCAGCAGGGTCGTCAAGGCCGCCAAGCCGGCTCCTGGCACACGCCGGAAGACCCCGAAAACGAAAAACCCCGGCCAGTGCCGGGGTTTTTCGTTGTCAGACGCTGCTCAGGCCTCAGAGGACCTGCAGATCGCCCAGGCCGTCCAGGTAGCGCTCGGCGTCCAGGGCGGCCATGCAGCCGGCACCGGCCGAGGTGATGGCCTGGCGATAGGTGTGGTCGGCCACGTCGCCGGCGGCGAACACGCCGGGTACGTTGGTGGCGGTGGCATTGGCCTCGCGACCGCCCTTCACCACCAGGTAGCCGTCGTGGCTGTCCAGCTGGCCTTCGAACAGCCCAGTGTTGGGGGTATGGCCGATGGCGACGAACAGACCGGCCACCTGCAGCTCTTCGGTGCTGCCATCATTGTTCTTGATCCGCACCCCGGTGACACCCATGTTGTCACCCAGCACCTCGTCGATGCTGGCGTTGAGCTTGAGCGCCATCTTGCCTTCGGCGACCCGGGCGCGCAGCTTGTCCTGCAGGATCTTCTCGGCGCGGAAGGTCTCGCGGCGGTGGATCAGGGTCACCTTGCTGGCGATGTTGGCCAGGTACAGGGCTTCCTCGACCGCGGTGTTGCCGCCACCGACCACCGCCACCTCGCGGTTGCGATAGAAGAAGCCGTCGCAGGTGGCGCAGGCGGATACGCCCTTGCCCATGAAGGCCTCTTCGCTGGCCAGGCCCAGGTAGCGGGCACTGGCGCCGGTGGCGATGATCAGGGCGTCGCAGGTGTAGGTGGCGCTGTCACCCTTGAGGGTGTAGGGCTTGCCACCGAAGTCCACGGCATTGATGTGATCGAAGACGATCTCGGTCTCGAAGCGCTCGGCGTGCTCGCGCATCCGCTCCATCAGCGCCGGACCGGTCAGGTCGTGGGGATCGCCCGGCCAGTTGTCGACCTCGGTGGTGGTGGTCAGCTGGCCACCCATCTGCATGCCGGTGATCAGCAGCGGCTTGAGGTTGGCGCGGGCGGCATAGACCGCGGCCGTGTAACCGGCCGGACCGGAACCGAGGATGATGAGGCGCGAATGGCGCAAGGTGCTGGCTTCAGACATGACATTCTCCCTGCCGGGATCTCCGGCAGACCTAAGAGTAGAGAGGCCGGCGCGCCCCATGGGCATGCCGGCCGGTGTGCGTGCGGAGCCGTTCCGCAGCGCCGGTCGCTCCTGGCGACGGCGCGACCGGCGCCGATAGGCGGACACCGGGTCCAGGGATGGGGCTCAGCCTAACGGGTGCCGCCCCTTCACAGAAGCGACCATTCTAAATCCAGACCATAGGGCGCGCCTATGTCGACCGCTGCGGCAATCGAGCCCTGAGGTAAGCTGTGCATTCCCGCCCCCCGTCAGGAATCTTCATGGCTGTCGCTCCGCTGTCCGGCTCCGCCTATTTCGCCGAAGGGCTGCGCCTGGTGACTCGCCCCGGCATGCGCCGCTTCGTGGTCATCCCGCTCACCATCAACCTGCTGCTCTACGCGGCCATCCTCACCTTTGCCGTGCGCGGTTTCGAGGGTTGGCTGGAACAGCTGATGCCGAGCCTGCCGGCCTGGGCGAGCTTCGTCGAATGGCTGCTCTGGCCACTGTTCGTGCTCCTGCTGCTGGCGATCATCTTCTTCACCTTCACGATGCTGGCCAACCTGGTGGCGGCGCCCTTCAACGGCTTTCTCGCGGAAAAGGTCGAGGTCATGGTACGCGGCCAGGACGATTTCCCGCCGTTCAATCTCGCCGAACTGGTCACCATGGTGCCGCGCACCCTGCAGCGCGAACTGCGCAAGCTGGGCTACTACCTGCCACGTGCGCTGGGCCTGCTGGTGCTGACCTTCATTCCCGGTCTCAACCTGATCGCCGCGCCGCTGTGGATCCTGTTCGGCGTCTGGATGATGGCGGTGCAGTACATCGACTTCCCCGCCGACAACCACCAGCTGGATTTCCGCAGCATGCTCACCTGGCTGCGTACCCGCCGCCTGCGCTGCCTGGGCTTTGGCGG
Source organism: Pseudomonas sp. PS02302 (assembly GCF_029959585.1). Lineage (NCBI taxonomy): Bacteria > Pseudomonadati > Pseudomonadota > Gammaproteobacteria > Pseudomonadales > Pseudomonadaceae > Pseudomonas > Pseudomonas sp. PS02302. The sequence continues at coordinate 7,329 of NZ_JASCON010000043.1, read as the reverse complement.
GGTGACCTACCTCGCGCTGCTGGTGCCCGGGCTGAACGCCCTGTTCATGCCCGCCGCCGTGGCCGGGGCGACGCTGTTCTGGGTGCGTGAAGGGGGCGACAAGGCGCTGGTGGTGCGCACCTGAGGAGCGGGTTCGTCGGACGTTCAGACGCAGGTTGGCGCTGAGACGGCGCCAGCGCCGAAGTCCAGCAGCCCTGGCTAAGCCAGCTCGTGATAACGCCGGTCGAAGTACAGCAATCCGCCTTCGCCACCCGGCTCGGCCACCCCCAGCACCTCGCAGAGCAGCAGGTCGTGGCTACCCACCGACTGCACCTCGGCGATGCGGCAGTCGCAGGCCACCAGGGCGCCGTCCAGCACCGGCGCCCCCGTGCCGAGGCGGCTCCAGCGCGCCGCGGCGAAGCGTTCGGCCATGGCGGTCTTGCCGCCGAAGAGGTTGGCCAGCGCCTGCTGGCCGGCGGCCAGGACGTTGACGCAGAGCACGCCGTTGGCGCTGAAGGCGGGGTGCACCGAGGCGCTGCGGTTGAGGCAGACCAGCAGGGTCGGCGGGGTATCGCTGACGCTGCACACGGCGGTGGCGGTAAAGCCGGCCAGGCCGGACGGACCATCGGTGGTGACGAGGTTGACCGCGGCGCCCAGGCGCGCCATGGCCCCGCGAAAGAGATCGCGTTCGACCGGGGCGGCGGGGCTGGCGGCGGACAGGGGCAAGGCATGGGCAACGGACATGGCGTTACGCCTCCAGATCTTGGCTGAGATAGTCGAGCACCACCCGGTCGAAGGTGGCGGAATCGGTGACGCTGGAGGCGTGGCCGCCCCACTCCAGCAACTGGAAGCTGGCCCGGGGCAGACCCGCGGCCAGTCGCTGGGACGAGGTCCACGGCACCAGGACATCGTCGCGATTGGCCAGCACCAGGGTCGGCACCGGGATGCGCGCCAGCTCGGCGTCCAGGTCGAAGGCCAGCAGCGCGCCGATGCGCCGCAGGACATTGGCCTCGCCGGGAAAGTGCGCCAGGGCATGGGCTTCGTCGGCGGTCAGGCGCTCGCCATGTTCGGCGATCCAGGTGGCCGGATAGAGAAAGATCGCCTGGGCCTGGACATAGGCCGCGGCGCCGCTGTCGCGCAGCAGGCGCTGGCGCAGGGCGAAGCAGCGCGCGGTATGCGGATTGGGTCGGCTCCAGGCATTGACCAGCACCTGGCGGCGGATCAGGCCCGGACGCAGCAGACTGGCCTGCAGGCCCACCAGACCGCCCAGGGCATGGCCCATGAACAGGCAGTTGTCGAGTTCCAGGCGATCGGCCAGGGCCAGCAGGTCCTCGGCCATATGCTGGATGCGATAGTCGGCGGGCAACTCGGCCGGACTCCTGCCGGTGCCGGTCTGGTCGTAGACCACCACCCGGAATCTTTCGCCGAGGGCCGCCAGCTGCGGCGCCCAGAAGGCCCCGGCGCCGCCCAGCCCGGAGCTGAGCAGCAGGGTCTCGGCCGCCGGGTCCTGGCGGCCATGGAGTTCGAAGTGCATGGGCGGTCCTCGGTGGTTCAGTGGTTGGGGGTTCCCTCACCCCAGCCCTCTCCCAGAGGGAGAGGGGGTAGGTACGGAGCGGGAGCTAGCCGACATGGGCGATGCTGGCGATCTCGATCAGGGCGTCGGGCTTCACCAGGCCGCACTGGATGCAGTAGCGCGCCGGCTTCTCGCCGGGAAAGAATTCGGCGTACACCGCGTTGATGGCGGCGTAGTTCGCCCAGTCGGTGAGCATGATCATGTTGAAGGTGACGTCGGCCATGCTGCCGCCAGCCGCCTCCACCACGCCCTGGATGGTGGTGAGCACGTGGCGTGCCTGGGCGGCGGCGTCGCCGACGTGGACCACGTTGTTCTGGGCATCGAACGGCAGGGTGCCGGAGACATAGAGCACGCCATCGGCCAGGCTGCCGGGCACGAAGGGGGCGATGGGGGTACCGGTACCGGCGGGGATCACGGCTTGCTTGGGCATGGTGGCTCAGTCCTTGGCGAAGGTGGTGTGGAAATCGGCGCAGCTGGCGACCCAGCCGAAGAAGGTCTCGATGTTGAACAGCGCGGCCTCGTGGGCCGCACGGGGCCCGGCCTGATGGCAGGCGTCGTGCAGGCAGACGCCGAAGTATTCGAGGAAGAAGCCGTCCCTCAGGGTCGACTCCACGCAGACGTTGGTGGCGACCCCGACGAACACCAGGTTGCGGATGCCACGGGCGCGCAGCAGGCTGTCCAGGTTGGTGTTGTAGAAGCCGCTGTAGCGGGTCTTGGGCACCACCAGGTCCGCGGCCGCCGGTTGCAGCCGGTCGACCAGGGCATAGTCCCAGCCACCCTTGGCCAGCAGCTGCCCCTGCAGTTCGGGTCGCTTGCGCATGGTCTTGAGGGCATTGGACTTGTGCCAGTTGGGCGAACCCGGCCCGCCCGCCTCGCGATACTCCGGGTCCCAGCCATTCTGGAACCAGACCACCTGGATACCCGCGCCGCGGGCGGTCTCCACCACCGCGGCGACGTTCTCGATCACCGGGCCGGTGGCCGAGACATCGAAACCGGCCAGATCCAGGTAGCCACCCTGGCTGGCATAGGCGTTCTGCATGTCCACCACGATCAGGGCGGTCTCGCTGGCCTTGAGCCGCAGCGGTTCGGGACGCGCCGGCAGGGTCAGGGCTTCGCTATCGCCGACAGGCAGGGCATAGCCCGCCAGGGTTTCCACGGCGTTCATCAGGCACTCTCCTTGAGCAGGTCGACGTGACGGCGGCTCTGCATCAGCGGCTGGATGCGCTCGCCGAAGTCGGTCACGCCCTGGACGAAGTCGTCGAAGGTCAGCAGCACCCCGCTGGCCCCGGGCACCTCGGCGATCTCGTCGAGCATCCGCGCCACACTGGCGAAGGAACCCACCAGGGTGCCCATGTTGATGTTGACCGCCGAGGTCGGATCGGCCATCTGCCGCACATTGGTGTCGCTGCCGGACTTGGTGTCGGCGGCGGCCTGGGCGCCCAGCCAGGCGATGGCCTCCTCGTCGGCACCGGCCTTGTAGTGCTCCCACTTGGCGCGGGCGGCCTCGTCGGTCTCGGCGGCGATGATCATGAACAGGGCGATGGAGGAGACCTCGCGCCCGGTCTTGGCGGTGGCCGCCTGCAGCCGCTCCACCGCCGGGGCGAAGGCCTTGGGCGTGTTGACGCCCTTGCCGAAGACGAAGCTGTAGTCGGCGTGTTCGGCGGCAAAGGCCAGGCCGGCGTCGCTTGCCCCGGCGCAGACGATCTCCATGGGCGCCTGGGGCTGGGGACTCACCCGGCAGTCCTCCATGCGAAAGTGCGCACCCTGGAAATCCGACTGGCCGGTGCCCCAGAGGTCGCGCAGCACCTGGGCGTATTCACCGAGGTATTGATAGCGGCTGGCGAAGAACTCATCCCCCGGCCAGAGCCCCATCTGGCTGTATTCGGGTTTCTGCCAGCCGGTGACCAGATTGACGCCGAAGCGACCGCCGGAAATGCAGTCGATGGTGGCGGCCATGCGCGCGACGATGGCCGGCGGCAGGGTCAGGGTCGCGGCGGTGGCGAACAGCTTGATGCGCGAGGTCACCGCCGCCAGCCCGGCCATGAGGGTGAAGGACTCCAGGTTGTGGTCCCAGAATTCGGTCTTACCGCCGAAGCCGCGCAGCTTGATCATCGACAGGGCGAAGTCGAAGCCGTAGTGCTCGGCGCGCTGCACGATCTCGCGATTCAGCTCGAAGGTGGGCCGGTACTGAGGCGCGTTTTCCGACAGCAGCCAGCCGTTGTTGCCGATGGGAATGAAGACACCGATGTTCATCGCTCGCACTCTCCCGCAGTCAGGAATCGAGGCGCATCGAGATGCGCCGTGGCTGCAGGATCGGAGCAGAAAGCTTGCCAAGTCTTGAAATTTCAAGCCAATCAGATACTTGGGGGAAATCTAGAAATATATCCAGACCATTTGGTCCAAATCAGAGCACCTAGTTTGTGCAAGGCGCCCGAATCCGGGGCATGCAGGATGTCGGGCCATGCTAGAGTTTGGAGACCGGCGCGCTACCCTCTGGCGTCCGCCGACGATTCGTCACCAGGAAGGTGCGAATCTCAACGACCGCGCCTGAAGCCGTCCCTCCCGCTCGTCCAGCGGTCGGTCCGCGTCAGATGTCCAAGAAGGCCCAAGGAGCAGTTCGTGAGTCAGGCCAGTGATCTTCCGCCACGCAAGCCGCGTCAACCCAGCCCTGCCGCCCAGCAACGCCGGCAGCGTCAGATAGAAGCCAAGCGCGCCCAGATCCTCGGTGCCGCGCTCGATATCTTTTCCCGCTTCGGCCTGCACGGCGCCAGCCTGGATCAGGTGGCTCTGCAGGCAGACGTCTCCAAGACCAACCTGCTCTACTATTTCAGCAGCAAGGAAGAGCTCTATGTCGCCGTGCTGCGCCAGCTGCTGGCGACCTGGCTGAGTCCCCTGCGCACCTTCAGCGAAGACCAGGATCCCCTCGACGCCCTGCGCGGCTATCTGCGCCATAAGCTGGAGATGTCCCGCGACTATCCCGCCGAGTCCCGGCTGTTCTGCCTGGAGATGGTCCAGGGCGCGCCGCTGCTGCTGCCGGAATTGCAGGGCAGCCTGCACGACCTGATAGACGAGAAGGCCCGGGTGATCCGTACCTGGATCGATGCCGGTCGGCTGGCACCGGTGGATCCGTACCAGCTGATGTTCAGCCTCTGGGCCACCACCCAACACTATGCGGACTTCAGGGTCCAGGTGCAGGCACTCTGTGGCCGTACCCTGCAGGATCCAGCCTTCTTCGACGAGGTTCTGCGCGGCCTGGAAACCCTGCTCATCGACGGGCTGCGCCCGCGCCTCAGAGGCTGAAGCCCGGTTCAGGGCGCCAGGAAGAAGTCGGCGAACAACTCGCTCAGTCTCGGCCAGAGCGGCGCCGGCAGGTCGTGGGCCATGTCGGGTATCAACTCGAAGCGGGCACCGGGAATGGCCCGGGCCACGGCGCGGCCACAGACCGGACGCAACAGCGGATCCCGCGCCCCATGGACCACCAGGGTCGGCGCCTGGATGCGCCGGGCAAAGGGCCGCAGATCGCCGCTGCCGAGCAGGGCGAACAGCTGCCGCTGCACCCCGTCCACATCCACCCCGCGCGCCAGGATCCGTTGCACCAGCCGTTCGAGATCCACCTCGCTCTGGCGATAGCGCGGGCTCTCGATGCCGCGCAGCAGCGCCTTCTGCCGGGCGAGCGCCGCTTCCGCCGGTAGATCGGCCGGTGGCCGCAGCAGCAGACTGCCGAGCAGCCTGAACGAGGGCGGCGGCAACAGCGGCTGATTGGTCGACGAGAACAGGATGCCGAGCCGTGCGACCCGCTGCGGCCAGTCGGCGGCGAGGATCTGCGCGATCATGCCGCCCATGGAGCCGCCCAGCACGAAGGCGCGCTCCAGCCCCAGGTGATCGAGCAGCCCGACCGCATCGGCGGCCATGGCTTCCAGGCGATAGGGCACCGCACTGGGCTTGCCCAGTTGCGCCCGCCCCAGCACCGGCCACAGCGAAGGCGGCCGTCCACCCGGCCAGCTCAGCCGCGAGGACTGGCCGACGTCGCGATTGTCGAAACGGATCACCCGCAGGCCCCGGCGCACCAGGGCCTCGCAGAAGCCTTCCGGCCAGAGCAGCAATTGGGCGCCAAAGCCCATGATCAGCAGCAGCGCCGGATCGGCGGGATCGCCCCAGTCCTCATAGGCCAGTTCGAGAGCACCGACCCGGGCGCGACCTTCACGTATGTCCATGGCTCCCCCGCGAAATGGGTAAAGGGTCATGCTACCCCAAGGCTGGCGCGGCGAAAGCGGCAGAACCCGGCGGTCACGCAGCGGTGCTGCGCTATGCTCGGGCAGACCTCTTCCAGAGACCATCGCCATGCCCGCAGCGCCACTGGACTACCACCTGACCGACGAAGCGCGCGAAGACCTGCGCCAGGCCATCGCCGCACCGCTGAGACGCTACAACGACAGCCAGGCTGGCCCGAGCGGCTACCGGGCCCTGGTCATCAGCCTGACCCGTGGCGGCGAATCCCTCGGCGGACTCTGGGGCTACACCAGCTATGGCTGGCTCTATGTGCAGTTGCTGGCGGTGGAGGAAGCCGCTCGCGGCCAGGGCGCCGGCCGCGAGTTGCTGCGGCGCGCCGAGGCCGAAGCCCTGGCCCGCGGCTGCCACGGCGCCTGGCTCGACACCCACGAATTCCAGGCCCGCGGCTTCTACGAGCGGCTGGGCTATGAAGTGTTCGGCGAACTGGCTGACTATCCGCCGGGCTTTGCGCGGTACTTCCTGCGCAAGGCGCTCACGGCAGGATAACGGCCAGTCCCGCTCATTGAGCGGTAAGGAAGTTGCCGATCCGGGCGTTCTCCTCGTCACCCTCCAGCAGCGGCACCTCGGCTTCGTCCTTGAGTTGCACGCCGGAGAGCTTGCGGCGATCCGCTTCGCGCATCAGGTAGAGCAGCTTGTGCGCCGCCAGGCCATAGGCGAGGCCTTCCAGGCGCACATTGGAGATGCAGTTGCGATAGGCGTCGTTGAGGCCCGGCCGTGGGCCGTAGGTGAAGTAGAGGCCCAGGCTGTCGGGCGAGCTGAGACCGGGGCGCTCGCCGATCAGCATCACCAGCAGGCGCGCCTTGAGCAGCCCGCCGATTTCATCACCCACGGCCACCCGGCCCTGCTCCACCAGGGTCACCGGCGCCCAGCGCCAGCCCTCGGCCCCGGCCTGGTCGGCCAGTCGCTCCAGGAACGGCAGCGCATGGCGATGCACCGCCAGGGCCGAGAGGCCATCGGCGATGACCACGGCGACGTCGAAGCCCTCGGGATGCTCGGCGGCATAGGCCTGGAGTTCGCGAGCGGACTCCGCGGACAGCTTGCGCCCCAGATCCGGCCGTTGCAGATAGGTGTGGCGATCCGGCGCGGCGCTCTTCAGTACCAGGGTCTCGCGGCCCTGGGCGGCCAGGCCCTCACGCAGCGCCTGGTGATCGAAGGCCAGGTGCACCGCATCGCGGGCCTGGGCGTGGGCGGCCTGGAAGTCCAGCTGGGCCGACGTCGGCAGACTGGTGCCGGCCCGGCCAAGGGCGATGCGCGCCGGGGTGAGGCGCCGCAATTCGGCCCAGGGGTCGGGGCGGGCGGTGTCGTTGGGGTTCATCGGCAAGACTCCTGAGCGATTCGGTGTCTGTCTAGAAAGGCTATCGCGGCCATGGCGGTCCGCCGATGCGGCCGCTCCTACAGGGATAGACGCTCTCGTAGGAGCGGTCGCTACGGCGCACCGGCATGGCCGCGATAACCGCCACGCCTCTACATCTGCGCCAGCGCCCGCG
>NZ_JASCON010000042.1:0-46925 GCF_029959585.1 Pseudomonas sp. PS02302 | reverse complement strand
AAAATGCCTTAGACGTGTCCCTGGCGGCGGGCCGGACAGCACGCCTCCCCGGCGCCGAGTGGGGCGCCGGGGCGGCGGAACAGCAGCCCGACTAGTTGGCGTTGTTCTGGTAGAGCGCGGAGACCCGGTTCGGATGCTCCGACTGGAACTGCGTTTGCGCATTGGCACGGATCGACTTGTTCGATACATCGCGGCTGGCTGCGGACGCCGTACCCGAAAGCAGGCCCAGGAACAGGACGGCGACGATGGCTTGGACACCCAGGACTTTCATAGCGAATACCTCTTGGTTTGGCTGTTTCGATAGACACAGCGTACTCCTGGTACTAATTCGCCAAAAAGAGCCCTTTTCGAGAGTGATATTTACCTATAAGGCAAATATCATATGGGAACTTCCAGGTCGTTCCTGAGCGTCCGGGATTCGGCCAAGGGCTCTGGCGCGGCTATCGCAACTCCCGCAGCTGCTTTTCCAGCCCCATGGCCCGGCCAGCGCCGACACTGGTCAGGTGGAAGAAGCCGTAGTCTTCCAGATAGGTCCAGCGACTCCGCGGTCCGCTCCCCGCCTCGCCATGCTGGCACTCCAGGGTCTTGGCCCGGCCGCTGAGGCTTGCCAGTACCTTGCGTGCCTCGCCTTCGCTCACCACCTTGCAGGACAGCCGGATTTCGCGCTGCTCGTTGCCTTTGAGATTGCCGGTCAGGGATTGCCGCGCCTGATAGCCAACCTGGCTGCCCACGGCGAGGGCGCGCCAGTCGCCGCTGAAGGCCAACTGGTCCAGGCTGGCCACTTCTTCCACCGGCAGATTGCCGTTGTCGATACGGGTGCGGCGGACCAGATCGATCAGCCCGCGCCAGGTGAGCGAATCGACCCGGGCCGCCTTGCCCTGGGCACTGAAGCGCAGCAGTCCGGGCTGAGGACCGGCGCTGACCTGAACCTCTTCGCGATAGGCATGGGTCTGACCTTCGTAGCGGCTTTCGCCCTCCTCCACGAAGCGCTGGACGGCCAGACGCGGTGCCGGCAGCGCTTGCGCCTTTAGCGCCTGCAGGGGCTGTGCCTGGGCTGCGGGCAATTCACCGAGGGGCGGCGGTGCGGTCGATGGCGTAGCCGCAGCCTTGACCCCCTCCAGGCGTGGCGTGGCCAGCAAGGCGTCCCGACGATCACAGGCGGCTTCCAGCAGCGTACGCCGCTCGACCGGCGCCGTCGTGAAGGCCTCCTGACCTTGGGCGCCCAATTGGCTGTCGGTCACCCGCCCGCGGTCGTCCAGGCCATAGCGCGCCAGCAGCAGGTAACGGCGCGCCGTGCAGTCGGCGGCCAGGGATTCGCGCCACTGGCGTACCGGAGCGCCATAGCGTGGCGTCTGCACCGCGACCGCCAATTGCTGACCGCCCCAGAAGCGGCGTACTCCGTTGGCATCCATCAGGCTGTTACGGTCGATCAACAGGGTATCACCCCCGGGGCCGCTGGCGAGGGCGCGCCAGTCGGTGTTGGCCGGCTGGGCGCAGAGCGCCGCCACATCGGGACGCTGCTTGAACGCCGCGACCTTGGCAGCGCTCAGCGGCAGGGGCGCGGCATAGGCATTCACCCGCCCGGGATAGACCCGCTGAGCGCCATCCAGATAGAGCAGTTCCGCCTGGTCAGCCGCGCAATCCAGAGATACCAGGGCGGAACCGCCATCCTCCAGGGCGAGCGCCAGCTGCAGGCGTGAATCCTCGCGCAGGACGCTTCCGCCGATGACCGGACGGGCAAAGAGGTCGTCGGCACTGGTCGGGGGCTCGACCGGCGGCTGCTGGGTACTGCAGCCAGCCAGTAGCGACAGCAGGCAAAGGGCGGAAAAACGGCTGGAGATCATGAATCCTCTCGGCAGGGAACCGCGAAAGATGTGGCGAACGGCAAATTGACCTGAACGAAATGCGTCTGGCGCGGATCAATAAAGGAAGCATGCCGCTTGGCATGACCTCCCCCGTTTTCCAACACGAGGTGCATTTATGAATACCGATCAGATCATAGGCAGTGCCAAGGATGCTACCGGCAAGGTCCAGGATAGCTTTGGCGCCGCAACCGGCAATGCCGATTGGCAGGCCGAAGGCAAGGCCCGTCAACTGGAAGGCAAGCTGCAGGAGCAGTATGGCCAGGCCATCGACTGCGCGCGCAATGTGACCGCCGACAAGCCCTTCACTGCACTGGCCATCGCCGGCGGTGTCGGTTTCGTACTGGGCGTACTGCTTTCGCGCTCCTGATCGGAGACGCAGGGCTGGTTGCGCGCCAGCCCCAAACGAAAAAGGCCTGTCTAGACAGGCCTTTTTCGTTTGGGGCTCGTTAGCGCTCCAGGGTGACCAGTTGCCGGTGTACCGCATCCACGATGTCGCCGATGTTGAACGGCTTCTGGAACACGGCGTCGAACAGGTCCCCGCTCTCCTGGGCCAGGTGCGCCTGGGCTCCGCTCATCAGGATGATGGGCAGATGTTGCAGCCCCTGACGTTCACGCAGGGCCTCTGCCAGTTCACGACCGTTCATCACCGGCATCATGAAATCGGTGATGACCAGCGACGGTAGTTCTCGATCGAAGACATCAAGCGCGCGGCGACCGTTGCTCGCCTTGACCACCATGTAACCTTCGTCTTCGAGGGCGAAGGCCAGGATGTCCGCTATCAGAAATTCGTCATCGACTACCAGTATCGTCGTCATCTGGAGATTCTCCCACCCGACGCGATCATGGTTGTGTTGAGGGCATGGCTGAACCTGAAAGTACCTTCACCATGTCTTTGAATGCCTTTTTGAGTTCGATTCCCGAATCGTCTATCACCAGCTCACACAGAGAGGGATCGTAGATGCTGTCCCTGACCTTGAGGATGGACAGCACTCGCTTGATCTCGGCTTCGGCCTCGACGAATCGCAGCAGAATCAGATTGTCCACCATGCTGGAAAGTTCGGGCGCCGGCGCGGCTATATCAGCGCCAAAGACGTCGCGCAGTTCCCAGGTTGCTAGAACTGTGACGCCTTGGGTGCGTAGCTCGTTCAGTAACGCGCTGAAGTATTCGATGAGCCGTCCTTGCGGCAGGGCGAAGCGGGCGATGGCGCCGAGGCTGTCGATCACCAGCCGCTTGATGCCATGCTCTCTGACCATCGCCAGCAACTTGATGCCCACCTCGTCGAGGCGCATTTCGGTGGTGGGTTGCCAGTGCAGGTGCAGGGCGCCCTCGTCGAGGCGACTCGCCAGATCCACGCCCAGGGCGCTCGCCTTGAGCAGCAGCCGCTCCGGGGGTTCGTAGAAGCCGAACATCAGGGCGGGCGCTTCCGGCGTGCAGGCCGCCAGGAAGTTGAGACTTATGGAGGTCTTGCCAGCGCCCGAGGGCCCCATGATCAGGGTGGTCGAACTTTCCGGCAGGCCGTTTCTGATCATTGCATCGAGCGACGCCATGCCACTCGGCACGCGCCGGTGACCGATCCGGTAGGTCGAGCCCGCCGAGGGATCGCGATAGAGCGTCTCCAAGCGCGGGAACACGGTGATGCCGACATCGGAAATGGTGAACTCATGGAAGCCCGGCAGGGCGCCGCTGCCGCGGGTCTTGCGCAGTGCCAGCCGGCGGATGGTGCGACTGCCGATCTCTTCCTCGTGCAGATCCAGCACCCCGTCGACCATGGTGTGTTCCGGGCTGCCGTCTTCGAGGCGGGCGCTGGTTAGAAAGATCACCGTGCAACCGGCAAAGGCCGCGTGGCCCTGCAACTCGGCGATGAATTTCTTGGTGTCGATGGGCGTTTCCGCGCGCGAGCGGGCGTTGAGCAGGCCATCGACCACCAGCAGACTGGCCTTCTGCCGGCTGATCTCGCGCCGCAGCAGGCGCACCACCTCGTCCAGGCCCTCGCCTTCCATGGTGTCGAAGGCACTCAGATACTGGACCTGGTCACCGATGCAGGAGCGATCGAAGAAATCCAGCGTGGAAAAGAACTGGAACATCCGCTCATGGGTTTCCGACAGCATGGTCGCAAAGAGCACTCGCCCACCACCACGCACATGGTTGAAGGCGATCTGATTGGCCATGATCGATTTGCCGGAGCCCGGACGCCCCTGGATGACATAGGACGCGCCTGCGACCAGGCCACCCTTCAAGATCTCATCCAGCCCCTGGATACCGGTTACCACGCGCTCGAGTCGATTCAAGAACGATGCCCCAAACTGATTATGTGTCTGGACGCCCACCCCGGGCATCCGATCCTTCGCAGCAAGAGCCTATAAGGGTGCTGCGCAAATATCCAGCTAGAGGGTCTCGCCTCAGCCGCGTTTGCGAATCAGTCCTTCCTGAGCCACCGAGGCCACCAACTGACCGGCGCGGTTGTAGATGCTGCCGCGACACAGGCCGCGGGCACCGCCGGCCCAGGGACTGTCGATGGCGTACAGCAGCCAGTCGTCCAGGCGGAAATCGCGATGGAACCAGACCGCGTGATCAAGGCTGGCGATCTGCAGCGAGCGGTCCCAGAAGCTGGTGCCATGGGGCAGCAGCGAACTCGGCAGCAGGTTGAAGTCAGAGGCGTAGGCCAGCAGATAGCGATGCAGCGCCGGCTGGTCCGGCAGATCACCGGTGGCGCGGAACCAGACGTGGCGGACCGGTTCGGTGGGCTCCGGCTGGAAGGGATCGGTAAAGACCACCGGGCGCATCTCGATCGGCCGTGGCCCCAGCAACTTGTCGCGCAGCGGCGCGGGGATCAGCTCGGCATAGCGCTGGGCATGGGCGATCTCCGACTGCAGGGTCTCGGGTGCGGGCACCTCCGGCATGGTCGTCTGGTGCTCGAAACCAGGCTCCTCGACATGGAAGGAGGCGCTGCAGAAGAAGATCGGCTGTTCGCCCTGGAAGGCGGTGACCCGACGGGTGGAAAAGCTGCCGCCATCGCGGATGCGATCCACCTGGTAGGTCACTGGCTCCACCGCCGAGCCGGCGCGCAGGAAGTAGCCGTGCAGCGAGTGCACGCGGCGCTCCACCGGCACGGTCTGGCTGGCTGCCGACAGCGCCTGGCCCAGCACCTGTCCACCAAAGAGCTGGGGAAAGCCGAGATCCTGGCTGCCGCCTCGATACAGATCGGGGGCCAGGGATTCGAGGGTCAGCAGATCGACCAGGTTGTCCAGCACCTTGCTCATGGGGAGGGTTCCTTGACAGAGAGCGATCATCATACGCAAAACCGGTCAAATCCTGTGCGTTCGCCGTGCTTCCAGACCTATTGCTCATCGTATGACGATAACTGGTGGAGCTTGTGGCCGCATAAGTGGTCACAATGCAGGTATCGCTGTCCGCTCGCAGGCTTCCTCTCCATGACCGAAACCGCCAACGCTTCGTCTCCCCACCCTTCCGCCGCGCTGATCGCGGAGTTGGGCAAGGGCCTCGGACACGACGACATCTTCTTTGCCGCCGTGAAGAAGACCCGGATGCCGATGATCGTGACGGATCCGCACCAGCCGGATAATCCGATCATCTTCGCCAACGAATCCTTCCTGCGGACGACCGGCTACGCCCTGGACGAAGTGATGGGGCGCAATTGCCGCTTCCTGCAAGGGCCCGATACCCGCCCGGAGCACATCGCCGAAATCCGCACTGCCGTGCGCGAGCAGCGTGATTGCGACATCGAACTGCTCAACTACCGCAAGGACGGCTCGACGTTCTGGAACGCGCTGTTCATCTCGCCGGTGTTCGATCCCGAGGGGCAGCTGCGCTACTACTTCGCCTCGCAGCTGGATGTCTCCCGTCGGCGCGATGCCGAAGACGCCCTGCGCCAGGCGCAGAAGATGGAAGCCCTGGGTCAGCTCACCGGTGGCATCGCCCACGACTTCAACAACCTGCTGCAGGTGATGGTCGGCTATCTGGATATCCTGAGGATCAACCTGGACCGTCCGGAGCTGGACAAGGACAAGGCCAAGCGCCATGTCGACAACACCCGCGACGCGGTAAATCGGGCGGCGACCCTGACCCAGCAGTTGCTGGCCTTCGCCCGCAAGCAGCGCCTGACCGGGCGCGCAGTGGACCTGAACAAGCTCATCAAGGCCCGCCAGGGACGCCTCGCCCAGGCGCTGGGCGGGCCTTTCCGCTTCATCTTCCGCCCGGCGCCGGCGCTGTGGAATTGCCGTCTCGATCCGAGCCAGCTGGAAACGGCGCTGCTCAATATCGTCGACAACGCGCGCCTCGCCATGCAGGAGCGAGGCACGGGCACCCTGACCCTGGAAACCCTCAATGTCGAGGTCAGTGGCCAGGACCTGGCGCACGGTGGCCTGGCCCAGGGGCATTATGTCTGCATCGCCCTGACCGACACCGGCGGCGGCATGTCCACCGACGTGCTCGGGCGTGCCCTGGATCCCTTCTTCACCACCCGTGACGAAGGCCAGGGCAGTGGCCTGGGCCTGTCCATGGTCTATGGCTTTCTCAAGCAGTCGGGCGGCCTGGTCAGGCTCTATTCCGAAGTCGGCATAGGCACCTCGGTGCGCCTCTACTTCCCGGTTTCCGAAGAGGAAGCGCGCGAGCATCCGGTACCTCTGCCCACCCCGCACGAAGACGGCGGTGGCTCCGAGACCATCCTGGTGGTGGATGACCGACCGGACGTAGCGGCGCTGGCCCAGGCCATCCTGGAGGAGACCGGCTACCAGGTGCTGGTCGCTCATAATGGCCAGCAGGCGCTGGATATCCTTGCCCGCGAGCCCGCGGTCGATCTGTTGTTCAGCGATCTCATCATGCCCGGCGGCATGAATGGCGTGATGCTGGCCAAGGAGGCCCAGCGGCGGCAGCCCGAATTGCGCATCCTGCTCACCACGGGGTATGCCAACAACGCGCTGGAGCTGGAGGAAGGCAACGGCGAGCGCTTTCCCATTCTCAACAAGCCCTATGGTCGCCAGGATCTGACGCGCTGGATCCGGCGCATGCTGGACAGCGGCCAGCCATGAAGGACCAGGCCCTGGAGCAGGAGCCCGCCAGCTGCGATGCCGGACAGGATGGCCCGGTGGATCTCCAGAGCTTTCTGGCCTGCCTGGAGCGAGTCGGCAACAGCCCCAGCCAGGTGTCGGTGCAGCACCTGATCGACGCCATCGGCAGCCGCTCCTTCGGTCCCATGATCCTCCTGCCGGGGGTGCTGGCGGTCTCGCCGCTGACCGGCATTCCCGGTATCGCCACCGCCATTGCCATCTTCGTGATGCTGGTGAGTGGCCAGCTGCTGCTCGGCCGGGATCATTTCTGGCTGCCGCGCTGGGTGCTGCAGCGTTCGGTCTCGCGCGGCAAGCTGCGCAAGTCGTTGCGGCTGCTGCAGAAGCCGGCGCGCTGGGTGGACAAGGTGGTCAAATCACGGCTGCGGGTACTCACCTCGCGACCGGCGCACTTCGTCACCGCCCTGCTCTGCATCCTCATCGCCGCGACCATGCCGGTGCTGGACCTTGTGCCCTTCGCCAATACCACGGCGGGGCTGGCATTGACCTCCTTCGCCCTGTCGCTGATCGCCCGCGACGGCCTGCTGTTCCTCCTGGCGCTGGGTTTCTGCACCGGCATCGTCTGGTTCATCCTGGAGCTTCTGGTGTTTTGAGCACGCGCCTGCCGCTGGTCTACCACGAGGACTACAGTCCACCCTTCCCCGCTGGCCATCGCTTTCCGATGGAGAAGTTCCGCCTGCTGCACGAGCACCTGAGCGCCAGTGGCATCCTCGGCGCGGACAACTGGCGGCGGCCCGAGCTCTGCCCGGACGAGGTGCTGGCGCTGGCCCATGCGCCCGACTACGTCCGCGCCTTCCAGGCCGGCGAGCTGGCGCCGCCGCTGCAGCGCCAGCTGGGCCTGCCCTGGAGCGAAGCCCTGGTGCGCCGTACCCTCCGCGCCGTGGGCGGTTCCCTGCTCACCCTGGAGCTGGCGCTGCGCCATGGCCTGGCCTGTCACCTGGCCGGCGGTACCCACCATGCGCACCACGACTATCCGGCCGGCTTCTGCATCTTCAACGACCTGGCGATCCTGGCGCTGTCGCTGCTGGAAAGCGGGCGCGCCGGACGGGTGCTGATCCTGGACTGCGACGTCCACCAGGGCGATGGCACGGCACGCATCCTCGCCGAGGTGCCGGACGCCGTCACCGTCTCGCTGCACTGCGCCACCAACTATCCGGCGCGCAAGGCGCACAGCGACTGGGACATCCCCCTGCCCCGCGGCCTGGACGATACCGGGTACCTGCAGGTACTCGACGACGCCCTGGGCTATCTGCTGCCGCTTCATCAACCCGACGTGGTGCTCTACGACGCCGGCGTCGACGTCCACCGCGACGACGCCCTGGGCTATCTGGACCTCACCGACGCCGGTCTCGCCGCCCGGGACGGGCTGGTCTTGCGGCGCTGCCTGGCGGCGGATATACCGGTGGTAGGGGTGATCGGCGGCGGCTATTCCGCCGACCGCCTGGCCCTGGCCCGCCGGCACGGCATCCTTCATCACACGGCAACCCAGGTCTGGCACGAGCTGGGCCTGAACTGAACGGGAGTTTTCATGAGCAAGATCGCCAAACCCGCCGAATCCAGCCAGGCGCGCCTGGCGGTGCTGATCGATGCGGACAACGCACCGGCCGCCATCGTCGACGGCCTCATGGCCGAGATCGCCCGCTTCGGCGTGGCCAGCGTCAAGCGCATCTATGGCGACTGGACCCAGCCGCAACTCAATAGCTGGAAAAAAGTGCTGCTCGACCACTCCATCCAGCCGGTGCAGCAATTCGGCTATACCAAGGGCAAGAACGCCACCGACAGCGCCCTGATCATCGACGCCATGGACCTGCTCTACACCCGGCGTTTCGACGGCTTCTGCCTGGTTTCCAGCGACAGCGACTTCACCCGCCTGGCGGCGCGCCTGCGCGAAGAAGGGTTGACGGTCTATGGCTTCGGCGAGGAAAAGACCCCGGACCCCTTCGTCTCGGCCTGCGACAGATTCATCTACACCGAGATCCTCAGGTCCAAGCCGCGGGAAGAACCGCGGGAAGCCACCGGCACCACCGACAAGCCGGCCACCACCAACCGCGGCAAGCCCAAGCTGAGCACCATCCTCAAGCTCATCGAACAGGCGGTGGAAGACGCCTCCGACGAAGGCGGCTGGGCCAATCTGGGCCTGGTCGGCACCAACCTGGGCAAGGTGCGTCCGGACTTCGACGCCCGCCTCTATGGGCATCGCAAGTTCAGTGGCCTGGTCAAGGCCCATGGCGATCGTTTCGAGGTCCAGGAGCGTGACCCCGCAGATCGCAGCGCGGGCAAGGCCGTCTATATCCGCAACCGCTAGCACCGCTGCGCCTGCCCGGCTCTGGCCTGGGCACTGGCGGCAACAAGCCGCGATCGGTCGCTATCAAGGTGCCATACCACCGGTCCGAGGGCGCGGAACCGCTCGGCTGGCGGTGGCCTCAATCCTAGGTGCTTACCGCCCTACGGAGACCGCCATGCGAGCCTTGACCTACCACGGTGCCCACGATGTCCGCGTCGATACCGTGCCTGATCCGACCATCCAGGATGCCGACGACATCGTCCTGCGGGTGACCGCCACAGCCATCTGCGGCTCGGACCTGCACCTCTATCGCGGCAAGATTCCCACCGTCGAGCACGGTGATATCTTCGGCCACGAATTCATGGGTATCGTCGAGGAAACCGGTCCGGCAGTGACCGCCGTGCAGAAAGGCGACCGGGTGGTGATTCCCTTCGTCATCGCCTGCGGCAGCTGCTTCTTCTGCAACCAGGATCTCTACGCCGCCTGCGAAACCACCAATACCGGCCGCGGCGCCATTCTCAACAAGAAGCAGATCCCACCGGGCGCGGCCCTGTTCGGCTTCAGCCATCTCTACGGTGGCGTACCGGGCGGCCAGGCCGAGTACGTGCGCGTACCCAAGGCCAACACCGGGCCCTTCAAGGTGCCCGGTACCCTGGCCGACGAGAAGGTGCTGTTCCTTTCCGACATCCTGCCCACCGCCTGGCAGGCGGTGCTCAACACCGGCATCGGTCAGGGCTCCAGCATCGCCATCTATGGCGCCGGGCCGGTCGGCCTGCTGTCCGCGGCCTGTGCGCGGATGCTGGGTGCCGAGCGCATCTTCATGGTCGATCACCACCCCTATCGCCTGGCCTATGCCCAGCAGACCTATGGCGTCATCCCGATCAACTTCGACGAAGACGATGACCCGGCAGCGACCATCATCGAGCAGACGCCCGGCAAGCGCGGCGTCGACGGTGTGGTCGATGCGGTAGGCTTCGAGGCCAAGGGCAGCACCACCGAGACCATTCTCGCCAACCTCAAGCTGGAAGGCAGCAGCGGCAAGGCCCTGCGCCAGTGCATCGCCGCGGTACGGCGTGGTGGCACCGTGAGTGTCCCGGGCGTCTATGCCGGCTTCATCCATGGCTTCCTGTTCGGCGACGCCTTCGACAAGGGCCTGACCTTCAAGATGGGCCAGACCCACGTGCAGCGCTATCTGCCGGAACTGCTGGAACACATCGAGCGCGGCGATCTCGCTCCTGAGGCCATCATCACCCACCGGATGTCCCTGGAGCAGGCGGTCGAGGGCTACAAGATCTTCGACAAGAAGCAGGAGGACTGCCGCAAGGTGATCCTGACGCCGGGACGCACGGAGCCCCTGATTCCGGAGCGGCTGGAAGAACCCCTGGCGGCGCCCCTGGGTCAGGCTGGCGTGGTCTAAGAGCCCAGCACCTCGCGTACAATGGCGGCTTTCCGTAGCTCCTGGATGCCGCCATGTCTCTCTCCCCCGCCCCCCCTGCAGTCGTTGTCATCGGGGGTGGCCCAGCCGGGTTGA
This sequence comes from Pseudomonas sp. PS02302, assembly GCF_029959585.1. NCBI lineage: Bacteria > Pseudomonadati > Pseudomonadota > Gammaproteobacteria > Pseudomonadales > Pseudomonadaceae > Pseudomonas > Pseudomonas sp. PS02302. The sequence goes on along the minus strand of NZ_JASCON010000042.1, from coordinate 36,160 downwards.
TGGCGGCCGAGACCTTGGCCGCTGCCGGCATCTCCGTAGACCTCTTCGACGCCATGCCCTCCGTGGGCCGCAAGTTCCTGCTGGCCGGTGTGGGCGGCATGAACATCACCCATGCCGAGGAACAGGCCGCTTTTCGCCGGCGCTATCGCGAACGCGAGAGCGGCGTCGGGCTCTGGCTCGATAGCTTCGACAGTGATGCCCTGCGTGCCTGGATCCATGACCTCGGCATCGAGACCTTCGTCGGCACCTCGGGGCGAGTGTTTCCCGCCGACATGAAGGCTGCGCCGCTGCTGCGCGCCTGGCTGCATCGCCTGCGCGATCAGGGCGTACGCATCCACACCCGCAGCCGCTGGCTGGGCTGGGACGCCGAGGGTCGGCTGCGCCTGGCGACCCCGGAAGGCGAGCGTCTCTTGCAGCCCCAGGCCTGTGTGCTGGCATTGGGCGGCGGCAGTTGGCCGCGCCTGGGCTCGGACGGTGCCTGGCAGGCCCTGCTGGCCGAACGTGGCGTCACACTGCGACCGCTGGAACCGGCCAACTGTGGCTTCGAGGTGGCCGGCTGGAGTGACTTCCTCAAGACCCGCCATGCCGGCGCGCCAGTCAAGCCCGCCGCCCTGGCCCTCCCCGGCCAACCGCCACGCCAGGGCGAATTCGTCCTTACCGAGACCGGCATCGAAGGCAGTCTGGTCTATGCGCTGTCCGCCGAGATCCGCTCGGCCATCGAAGGCGACGGCCAGGCAACCCTGACCCTGGATCTGGCACCCCAGCGCGACCTCGCCGAACTCGGCCGGGCACTCGCCAAGCCGCGCGGCAGCCAGTCCCTCGCCAATCACCTGCGGCGCCACGCCGGGATCGACGGCGCCCGCGCCGCCCTGCTTCGCGAGCTGGCCCCGGCGGAAACGTTCCAGGACATGGCTCGGCTGGCCCAGGCCTGCAAGGCCCTGCCCCTCACCCTGGTCAGACCGCGCCCCCTGGCAGAAGCCATCAGCAGCGCGGGCGGCGTGCCCCTGGAGGCATTGGACGAGGGCCTGATGCTGCGGCAATTGCCTGGCGTCTTCTGTGCGGGCGAGATGCTCGACTGGGAAGCGCCTACCGGTGGCTATCTGCTCACAGCCTGCTTCGCCAGCGGCCGCGCAGCGGGCCAGGGCGTGCTGCGCTGGCTGGCCGCTGGCGGCAGATCGGCCTGAGCGGCCCCGTCGCGATGCGCCGCTACCGCTCGGACACTAGAGCTTGACCCCGATCGATCGCGGCCTGGTTCGTTGCTTCGCTGAGCCAATCCCCTGCTGCGACCTGGTCGATCATCACGCCTCCCGCCCGGCAACAGCCTTCTTTGATGCCGGACGATCGGGCGCTGTAACCTAGGCCAAGACCACCGCGATCATCATGGATCCATGCCACCTTCCCAGGCGTTGTCGGAATTCAGGCAGTTGTTGCGCGATCTGGCGGGAGATCTCCGCCAGTTCGGCCGCGACCGTCGCCGCCTGGTCGACGAACTGGAAACCCTGACCTCGGTCTTGCTGGCGATCCTGCTCGGCCATTTGGCCGGGGTTCAGCATGTCGGTTGGGCGGCTTTCAGCGGCTATATCGTGATGAGGTCAGATGTCCGCGACAGCTTCGCGCGCGGCTGCCTGCGGGTGCTGGGTACCTGTATCGGCGCCGCAGGTGCCTTGTTGGTCCTGCGCCACCTGCAGCTGAACCCCTACGAGCAGGCTCTACTGCTGGGCACCGTGGGCAGCATCACCCTCTATCTGACCCTGGTGGGCCGCTATGGCTATGCCTGGTTGCTGGGCGGCCTCACCTACGCCATGGTGGTCCTGGCGAGCCTCCAGGCGCCCGCTCAGCTGGAGCAATACGCCCTGTCGCGCCTGTTGGAAGTGGCGCTCGGCACCTCGGCTTGCGTACTGGTGAGCGCGCTTTCCACCTACGGCATCCGTGCCCGCCTATGGCCCAAGGCACCGATCACGGTAGCCGCACCGCCGCGCGCCTAGGCGTCTGGCAACCCTTGGCATTGCGCCATGCGCTGCAGGGCGGTCTGGCCCTGGCCCTGCTGGCATTGGGCGCGACGGCGAAGATCGAGGTGGACATCAGCCAGGCGGCCATCACCATTCTGGCGGTCATGGTCGTTCCCTTCGACGGCCTGGGCAGCGCCGGCAAGGCAGTCTCCAAAAGGCTGCTGCATCGAATGCTCGGTTGCCTGCTCGGCGGCGGCCTGGCGGCCATTCTGCTGCTGGTCAGCCAGGAAAGTCTCTGGCTGACGCTGGCGGGCGTCGCGCTCGGCGTGCTGATCGGCAGACACCTCGAGAACGGCGCGCTCGGTATCGGCTATCTCGGCATGCAGTTCGCGCTGGCGTTTCTGGTGGTGATGGTGCCTGACCACTATGACCATATCGACCCGGTGGCAGGCATGGCGCGACTGGGCGGCATCCTGCTGGGTTTTCTGGTGCTGGAGCCGGTGTACTGGATCTCGACCTGGCTGATCAGGCGCCTGTCATCCTCGATAACCTAGCACGCGGCCGTGCTGACCTCAGGCCGGGCGCTCGACGAACGCGGTGGCCGGTGAGCCATCGGCATTGTGCTGGCGGATCACCGCCGGCCGCCCTTCCTCGTCCAGCAGCACCTGGCCGATACCGGCACCGTTCCACAGCCGCTCGCCGGCCTCGCGGCGATCGGGCAGGCGTGGCTGCAGCGCCCAGCGGCGGCGCTTGGTGAAGCCGTTGAGCGGCGACCAGGGTGCATAGAGCCAGCGATTGAGCCGGTCCAGGGTCGCCAGCAGGCGCGGCGGAAATTCGTTCTTGATGCCACTGCTGGTGATCTGCCAAAGCCGCGGCTCGCCCCGTCGGTCACGGATGCGGATGTCGTAGACGAAGGAATAGTGCACGTCGCCGGAGAGCACCACGTAGTTGCCCGGGGTGCGCCGGTGGCGAAAGATATTGAGCATGGTCTTGGCCGCACCGGGGTGGGCCATCCAGTTCTCGGCATCCACCATCAGCGGCTGGCCGAACCAGGTGAAGATGCGCTGCACCGCCTCGATCAGCTTGACGCCGAACATGGGCGCGGCCGAGACGATCACCGCGGAGGGATGGTCCAGCAGATCCTGTTGCAACTCGCAGAGGGCTTCCCAGTCCATCAGGCCCGACGGATGCTCCAGGCGTCTTTCGCTGCGCCAGCGGCGCGTGCGGGTGTCCAGCACGATCAGCGGCGGGTCGGTCTTGAGCACATAGTGCCATCCCTGGAAGCGCAGCAGATCGTCGATGCAGGTGTTCTGCACCGGGCAATTCAGCGTGCCATCGTCTCCCGCCGTTTCCAGCAGACGGGCCGTAGCTGCCAGCGGCTCGGCCACCAACTCGGGCGCATTGCCCCAGGCCTGGCAGAGCAGATAGGCCAGCAGCGCATTGCCGAGGATACGCCGGGAAAAGGGGTGGCCGTAGGCGGTCTCCTCCCAGCGGGCGGACAGATTCCAGTCATCGGTGACGTCGTGGTCGTCGAAGATCATCAGCGTCGGCACCCAGGCCAGGGCCCGCGCCGCCTGGGGCAGGGTCGCGACGAAGCCGTCGATGCAGCGCGATTCGGCGGCGTAACGCTCACTGTCCTTGGCGTCCAGCGCCGGCGGCACCACCGCGATCAGGCTCCAGGGTGTCGGCGACCAACAGAGCAGATAGAGCGCCAGCACCTCGCTCAGCGTCACCAGGTGATTGTGCGCATTGGTGGAGGTGAAGATCGGCTTTTCCACCCCGCCGAAGAATTTCTCCCGTAGCGCCCGGTTGGCCTTGAAGGCCGGCAGCAGGTCTTCGCGGTGATAGAGGTTGGCCGGATGGGCCATCAGCGCTTCGCTGTCCGCCACCACCGCGCCTTCGAGACCCTCGCCATGGAGGCCGAGGCGGCGGATCAGTGCCTGCACCGCCAGCAGCATCGGCCCGGCGACGTCGTCGGCATAGACCTGATCGCCGGTGAGCAGCAGGGCCGCGGGCCGCTCCGCGGGGGCCGTGCAGGCCTGCAGCAGGCGATCCACCGCGATCAGGCCATCGGCCGAGGCATGATGAGGCTTGCGGCAGGAGCCATGGAGCAGGTGATCGAAACGCGCGCGCAGCACGAAGCGTGGCAGCTCGCCCTCGGCGGAGAGCAGGTGTGGCGCCCAGTCGCGGATCCCGCCGCCGGCCAGCCGGACGTCGTACTGGATGAAGGCGTCGACCGGCAACGCGACGGCGGGCCGGACGTCGATCAGTTGTAGATAGGCGTGCTCGCCCAGGCGCAGGCAGCGCACCTCGGCCTGAGCCCCGAGCTCGACCGCGCCCTGCCATAGCCGTGGGACAGGCGCCTCGGCCGTGGTGGTCACCAGCCAGAGCAGCAACCGTGAGGCCTCGGTGCGCCGCAGCAGCGGGCCGGCCAGGACCGGGGGCAAGGTAGGGGTAGCGCTCATGGGGTCTCCTGTAGCCACGGAACTGACCACTATGCCGTGTCGGGATTCCGCCTGCAGCCGCCGCTTGGCTACAAAGTTTGAGCACGCGTCACAGTCGGCCTAGAATTCGCTCCCTTTTCGTCGCCTTCCGGGCCCGTCATGACCTTTGCCGACCTCGGCCTCATAGATCCGCTGCTGCAGGCGCTCAGCGCCCTGGAGCACAGCTCCCCTACCCCCATCCAGCGCCAGGCCATCCCGGCGGTGCTGGCCGGTCGCGACCTGCTGGCCGCCGCCCAGACCGGCACCGGCAAGACCGGCGCCTTCGGCTTGCCGCTCCTGCAGCGACTGGTGCAGGACGGCACGGCGGTGGCGCCCAACCATATCCGTGCGCTGATCCTCACCCCCACCCGCGAGCTGGCCGAACAGGTCCATGCCAGTCTGCGCGACTACGCCCAGCAGCTGCCCTTGCGCACCGCAGTGGCCTATGGCGGCGTCAGCATCAATCCGCAGATGATGAAGCTGCGCAAGGGCGTGGACGTGCTGGTGGCGACCCCCGGGCGCCTGCTCGACCTGTTCAGCCAGAACGCCGTACGCTTCGACCAGGTGCAGCTGCTGGTGCTGGACGAAGCCGATCGCATGCTCGACCTGGGCTTTTCGCGGCAGCTGGGCGAGTTGTTCGTCATGCTGCCGCGCAAGCGCCAGACCCTGCTGTTCTCGGCGACCTTCTCCGACGCCGTGCGCCAGCTGGCCGCGCCCGTGCTGCGCGATCCCCAGACGATCGACGTGAGTCCGCGCAACACCGCTGCCGTCACGGTCAAGCAGTGGGTGGTGCCGGTCGACAAGAAGCGCAAGACCGAACTCTTCCTGCACCTCTATCGCAGCGGTCGCCACGGCCAGGTGCTGGTGTTCGCCAAGACCCGCAAGGGTGTGGAGCAACTGGTAGAGGCGCTGCAGGCAGAAGGTCTGGCCGCCGAATCCATCCATGGCGACAAGCCCCAGCCCGCGCGGCTGCGCGCCCTCGCCCGCTTCAAGGCCGGCGAGGCGGACATCCTGGTGGCCACCGACGTGGCTGCGCGTGGCCTGGACATCCAGGACCTGCCACTGGTGGTCAACCTGGACCTGCCCATCGTCGCCGAGGACTATGTCCACCGCATCGGCCGGACCGGGCGTGCCGGCAACCAGGGCCAGGCCGTGTCGCTGGTCTGCGCGGATGAAGTGGAGCAGTTGGCCGCGATCGAGACGCTGATCGGCCAGGTCCTGCAACGCCGCGACGAACCGGACTTCATCCCCGATCACCGGGTCCCGGAAACCCGCCCCAACGGCCTGGTCGTGAAGAAACCCAAGAAGCCGAAGAAGCCCAAGGTGGGCGCGCCGGTGTCGGACAGGCCCCTGGGTCGCTGGGTGGAAGACGGCAAGCCGAAGGTCAAGTCGGTGCGCAAGTCGCCCGGTTTCGGCAAGCCGCGCAAGTAAACCCTGAGGTTTGGAGCGATGGACAAGGCTTCGCCGTTGTCCATCCTACGACGCACTCCGTAGCCCGGAAAACCGCGCAGCGTTTTCCGGGGATGGGACGGTGGAACAGGCCAAATCAGTCCCGTAGCCTGGAAAACCGCGCAGCGTTTTCCGGGGATGGTGGAACAGGCCAAATCAGGTGGATGACGCAGAACCGTCATCCACCTGATCGCAGACCTATTCCGCCAGGCGCCAAGTGGTGCCGCCCTTGCCGTCTTCCAGCACCACGCCGAGGGCGGTGAGCTGGTCGCGAATGCGGTCGGATTCCGCCCAGTTCTTTTCCGCGCGCGCGCTCAGGCGCGCCTGGATCAGGGCCTCGACCTCCGCCGCATCCACCCGCCCCGCCGCGTCGGCGCGCAGGAAGGCTTCCGGCTCCAGCTGCAGCACGCCGAGTACATCACCCAGTTCGCGCAGCCGCCCGGCCAGGCCAGCCGCCGCGGCAGGATCGCTCTCGCGCAGGCGGTTGATCTCGCGGGCCAGCTCGAACAGCACGCCACAGGCACCCGCGGTGTTGAAGTCGTCGTCCATGCACTGGGCGAAGCGCTCGGCATAGCTTTCGCCGCCCTGCGCCGGCGCCTGGGGCAGGCCCTTGAGCGAGTGGTAGAAGCGCTCCAGAGCGCCCTTGGCTTCGCGCAGGTTGTCTTCCGAATAGTTGATCGGACTGCGGTAATGGCTGGCGATCAGCAGGTAGCGCACCACCTCGGGGTGGTACTTCTCCAGCACCTCGCGCAGGGTGAAGAAGTTGCCCAGGGACTTGGACATCTTCTCGCCATTGATGGTGATCATCCCGCAATGCAGCCAGGCATTGGCGTAGGTCTTGCCGGTGGCCGCCTCGCTCTGGGCGATCTCGTTCTCGTGGTGGGGGAATTCCAGGTCGTTGCCGCCGCCGTGGATGTCGAAGGTCTCGCCCAGGCAGCAGGTGGACATCACCGAGCACTCGATATGCCAGCCCGGCCGCCCGGCGCCCCAGGGCGACGGCCAGCTCGGCTCGCCCGGCTTGGCGGCCTTCCACAGCACGAAATCCAGCGGATCTTCCTTGGCTTCGCCCGGCTCGATGCGGGCACCGATGCGCAGGTCCTCGATGCGCCGCCGCGACAGCTTGCCGTAGCCAGCGAAGCGATTGACCCGGTAGTAGACGTCGCCATTGCCCGCGGCATAGGCGTAGCCCTTGTCGATCAGGGTCTGGATCATGGCGTGCATGCCGTCGATGTGCTCGGTGGCGCGCGGCTCCTGATCGGGCTTGCGGATATTCAGCCGCGCCTCGTCCTCGTGCATCGCCTCGATCATCCGTGCCACCAGGTCGGTGAAGGGCTCACCGTTGGCATTGGCGCGATTGATGATCTTGTCGTCGATGTCGGTGATGTTGCGCACGTAGGTCAGGTCGTAGCCGCTATGGCGCAACCAGCGGGTGATGACGTCGAAGGCCACCATGCTGCGACCATGACCCAGGTGGCAGTAGTCGTAAACGGTCATGCCGCAGACGTACATCCGCACCTGCCCCGGCACCAGCGGCGTGAAGGCTTCCTTGGTCTTGGTCAGGGTGTTGTAGAGGTGCAGCGCCATCATTGCCCCCAGGAGTCGCGCAGGGTCACGGTGCGGTTGAACACCGGCTTGCCGGGCGCCGAATCCTTGGGATCGACGCAGAAGTAGCCCTCGCGCTCGAACTGGAAGCGGTCTTCCGGCTGGGCCTGGGCCAGCGACGGCTCGGCGCGGCAGCCCTGGAGCACCACCAGGGAATCGGGGTTGATGTTGTCGAGGAAGCTGCCGCCCTCTTCGCTCTTCTCCGGCTGCGCCGAACGGAACAGGCGATCGTAGAGGCGCACCTCGCACTCCACGCTGCCCTCGGCCGGCACCCAGTGGATCACGCCCTTGACCTTGCGACCCTCGGGATTCTTGCCGAGGGTGTCCGGGTCATAGCTGCAGCGCAGCTCGACGACGGTGCCGTCGGCATCCTTGATGGCTTCGTCGGCGCGGATCACGTAGCTGCCGCGCAGACGGACCTCGCCACCCGGCTCCAGGCGCTTGTAGCCCTTGGGCGGATTCTCTTCGTAGTCACCCTGATCGATGTACAGCTCGCGGGTGAAGGGCAGCTGGCGCACACCCAGATCCTGCTTGGGATGGCGCGCCAGCTCCAGATTTTCGACCTGGCCCTCGGGGTAGTTGGTGATCACCACCTTGAGCGGCTTGAGCACGCACATGGCGCGCGGGGCGTTCTGGTCCAGGTCCTCGCGGATGGCGAATTCCAGCATGGCCACGTCGACCACGCCGTTGGAGCGGGTCACGCCGATCATCTCGCAGAAGTTGCGGATGGCGGCCGGGGTGTAGCCGCGACGGCGATAGCCCGACAGGGTCGACATGCGCGGATCGTCCCAGCCGTGCACGTGGCCTTCGTCCACCAGCTGCTTGAGCTTGCGCTTGCTGGTGACGGTGTAGTTCAGATTGAGGCGGGCGAATTCGTACTGGCGTGGCTGGGCCGGCACCGGCAGCTTGGCCAGGAACCATTCGTACAGCGGGCGATGGTCCTCGAACTCCAGGGTGCAGATGGAGTGGGTCACGCCTTCCAGGGCATCGGACTGGCCATGGGTGAAGTCATAGCTTGGATAGATGCACCAGGCATCGCCGGTCTGGTGGTGATGGGCGTGGCGGATGCGATAGAGGATGGGATCGCGCAGGTTCATGTTGGGCGAGGCCATGTCGATCTTGGCGCGCAGCACCTTTTCGCCGTCCTTGAATTCGCCGGCCTTCATGCGGGCGAAGAGGTCCAGGTTCTCGGCCACCGAACGGTCGCGGAAAGGACTGTTGCGACCCGGCTCGGTGAGGCTGCCACGGTATTCGCGGGCCTGCTCGGGGGTGAGGTCGCAGACATAGGCCAGGCCTTGCTCGATCAGGTTGACGGCCCAGGCATAGAGCTGATCGAAGTAGGCGGAGGCGTAGCGCACCTCGCCAGCCCAGTCGAAGCCCAGCCAGTGCACGTCGCTCTTGATGGCGTCGATGTATTCCTGGTCTTCCTTGGCCGGGTTGGTGTCGTCGAAGCGCAGATGGCAGTCGCCGCCGAATTCCTTGGCCAGGCCGAAGTTCACGCAGATCGACTTGGCATGACCGATGTGCAGGTAGCCGTTGGGCTCGGGCGGGAAACGGGTGACGATCTTGGCCTGCTTGCCGGCGTCCAGGTCAGCCTGGACGATCTGCCGCAGGAAATGCGCGGGGGCGGCTTTGGCGGCGGTGGACGAGTCGGAAGTCGGCTTGCTCATGGGATCCTTAACTGGGCAGACGCACGGCCAGGGTAGGCCGAGCAAAGGTAAACCCGTATCATAGCCCAACCCGTCAAGTCCCGGCGAAACCCTTGAGGCCTCGCCGGGTCTGGATGCTGTCCCCCTTAGCTACGGATTCGCTGCCATGATCAAGCTGCACACCAACCACGGCGTCATCACCCTGGAACTCTTCGAGGACAAGGCGCCCGAAACCGCGGCCAACTTCAAGGAATACGTCAAGAGCGGTCACTACGACGGCACCATCTTCCACCGTGTGATCAGCAACTTCATGGTCCAGGGCGGTGGTTTCGAGCCGGGCATGAAGCAGAAGCCGACCCGCGCCCCGATCAAGAACGAGGCCAACAACGGCGTCTCCAACGCGATCGGCACCGTCGCCATGGCCCGCACCATGGACCCGCACTCCGCCTCGGCGCAGTTCTTCATCAACGTGTCCGACAACACCTTCCTCAACCACACCGCGCCTACCAGCCAGGGCTGGGGCTATGCGGTGTTCGGCAAGGTCGTCGAAGGCATGGACGTGGTCAACGCCATCAAGGGCGTCGCCACCACCAGCAAGGCCGGTCACCAGGACGTGCCGAGCGAAGACGTGATCATCGAGAAGGCCGAGATCGTCGAGTGATTTTACTGGTCTCCGACCTGCATCTCGAACCGCAACGCCCGGACCTGGTCCGGGCGTTTTTGCATCTCCTCGAAACCCGTGCCCGCGGTGCCGAGGCCCTGTACATCCTTGGCGATCTGTTCGAAGCCTGGATCGGCGACGACGCCATGGGCGCCTTCGAGCAGGAGATCGCCACCGCCCTGCGCCAGCTGGCCGACAACGGCTCGGCCGTCTACCTGATGCATGGCAATCGCGACTTCCTCATCGGCAAGGCCTTCTGCCACCAGGCCGGCTGCCGCCTGCTGCCGGATCGCCATATCACCGACTTCCACGGCCGCCGCGTGCTGCTGATGCATGGCGACACCCTCTGCACCCGTGACGAGGGCTACCAGAAGCTGCGCCGCATCCTGCGCAACCCTCTCACCCTCTTCGTCCTGCGCCACCTGCCGCTGGCCAGCCGCCAGAAGCTGGCGCGCAAGCTGCGCAGCGAGAGTCGCCAGCAGACCCGGACCAAGGCCATGGACATCACCGATGTCACCGAGGCCGAGGTCGAGCGGGAAATGCGCGCCGCCCGGGTGACGACGCTGATCCACGGCCATACCCACAGACCCGCCCGCCATGAACTGCTGCTCGATGGCCGGCCGGCCGAACGTATCGTGCTGGGCGATTGGGACAGACGTGGCTGGGTGCTGGAAGCCAGCGAGACGGGCCTGACCCAGGTCGATTTCTCCCTCGACGAACGGTAGAGGCGCTGCCAGGCATGCCTGGTTTTCTTGCGACAAGTCCCTGACCAGCAATGCAATTTCACTCAGCTACGCGGTCAGGACCGCGCGGACTGCGACCGATCGTCACATGACAGCTACAGAAATCCGCGCAGGCGACCGATGACGAGGGTGTCAGGAGATGTAACCCTTTTCCGCGGAGACGCCCATGCAACTCGACACCCTCTTTGCCCAGCTGCACAACCTGCCCAACGTCCCCGAAGTGGCGCAGGTCCTGATCCGGCAATTCGACGACCCAAACACCAGCATCGAAACCCTGTCACGCACCGTGGCGCGGGACCCGGTCATCGCCGCCAAGGTGCTGCGCCTGGCCAACTCGGCCCGCTTCCGTGGCGCCCGTGAATCCACCAGCATCGAAGATGCCGCCCTGCGCCTGGGCTTCAACACCCTGCGTACCCTGGTGCTGGCCTCGGCCTTCGCCAGCGGCTTCAAATCCGCGCCCGGCTTCGATCTGCAGGCCTTCTGGTACAACAGCTTCCTGGTCGCCAGCCTGTGCAAGCCGCTGGCCAAGCAGGCCGGCCTGGATCAGGAAACCGCCTTTACCTGCGGCATGCTGCATGACATCGGCGAGTTGCTGATCCAGAGCGGCGCGCCGGAGCTAGCCCCTAGCCTGGCCGGCCGCGCCACCGCCAGCAGCCATCGCGCCGCGGACGAAACCCTGCAACTGGGGTTTGGCTATCCGGAGGTAGGCGCCGAGCTGGCGCGCCGCTGGCAGCTGCCCCAGGTGCTGCGCGACGCCATCGGCTACCAGGCGCGCCCGTTGCAGGCACCGGAAGGCAATGGCTATGCGCTGATCGTGGCCCAGGCGGTCGCCGTGGCCGAGGTGCTCCACGAGAACGCCGGCGACAGCAAGGTGCAGGACCTGAGCGGCCCGCTGTTCGCCAGCATCGACCTGGAGCAGCTGACGGCCGTGCTGCCCAACGCCCGGGACACCGCCGCGACCTTCGCCCAGGCCGCCTGACGCTCGGCTCGCCTGGCCAAATCGCAGGCAAGAAAAAACCCCTGGAGCTGGGCTCTCAGGGGTTCTCTCAGATCTGGCGGTGAGGGAGGGATTCGAACCCTCGATAAGATTTCTCCTATACACACTTTCCAGGCGTGCTCCTTCAACCGCTCGGACACCTCACCAGATTTGCTCGGCGGCTGCATCTGCATCACCGAGGCGCGCAACTATAGGCAAAGGCGATTTCGATGGCAAGCTTTTTCTTCAATCGATTCATGCATTTGCATTCAAGACCTGGAAAGACCTGCGCCCTGCCCCGTTCACGGGATGACCGGTTGGTCGCCTCCCCCCTACTCCAGGTCATTGCTGCCTCCGACCAACGGTAGCGTCGCAAGCATTTTTCTAATCGGCTGAAAGCAAAGGAAAAATCGCCCGGTACGACATTTCTGATAACCGCCTGGCCGGTTACCGACACAAAACTGAAATTTATGTTCTATAGCTACTGGATAGTGCTCAAGCCTGCGGGTATCAGTAATTGCATGCCGCTGTTGCGCAAGCGCTTCCCGCTGAAGACGTCAAGGCTCTAAACAGCTAACAATAAAGGCCCCGAGTCATGTTCAAGAATCCCGTCCCCAAGTGGCGTCAGGCGAGTTTCGTGCTCATCGTCACCACCGTAGTGCTGGTCATCCCCAACCTCTCGCGGTTCGTTGGCTGATCCCTAGCGCCAATAGTCCGCAGGGGCTGCCGGCAAGTCTGCCAGCAGATCACGCAACCCCTCCCCCCAGCCCTTGCGCAAGGCCTGGAAGTAGGGATCGTGTTCGTCGATCCGATGACTGCTCACCTGCGCCAGTCGATCACGCGGATAGACCACCAGATCCAGCGGTAGTCCGACCGAGAGATTGCTGCGAATGGTGGCGTCGTAGGAGAGCAGTGCGCAGCGCAGGGCTTCCTCCAGCGGCGTCGCGAAGGTCAGCGCCCGATCCAGGATGGGCTTGCCGTATTTGCTCTCGCCGATCTGGAAGTAAGGCGTGTCTTCGGTGGCCCTGATGAAGTTGCCATGAGGATAAAGATTGAACAGCTCCGGCTCCGCGCCGCGGATCTGCCCACCCAGCAGAAAGGAACAGCTCAGATCCAGGCCGTGCCCCTGGGGTGCATCCTCGGCGTCGCGTCGCAGGACTTCCCGCAAGGTCTGCCCCAGCAGCCGGGCGGCGTCGTACAGGATGGGCACCCCGTGGAGGTTATCCTGCTCGCTGTCCAGCCGTTGCCGGAGCAGACTCACGACCGCCTGGGAGGTGGCCAGGTTGCCCGCCGACTGGATGGCGATCAGGCGCTCGCCGGGGATCCTGAACAGATGCAGCTTGCGGAAGATAGCGATGTTGTCGACCCCGGCATTGGTGCGGGAGTCGGCGACGAATACCAGGCCATCTTGCAGTTTCATGGCGACGCAATAGGTCATGCGAACCTCGGGTGATGGAACGGTCGACGCAACAGACGCGCCCCCAAAAGAAAAGACGGCCCGTGGCCGCCTTCTCGTCTGCTGTGGGCAGCGCTGATTATTGCTGTTGCTGCGCCTGCTGCAAGGGCTCGACCAGCACCTTGGCCTCCATGTGCTCCACCCCGCCACCGCGGCGCATGCCGCGCACCGGACAGGCATCCAGGTAGTCCAGGCCGATGGCCAGGCGCAGGTGCCGCTCCGGTCGGATCAGACGATTGGTGACGTCGTAGCTGTACCAGGCGCCATCGTGCCAGGCTTCCGCCCAGGCATGGCTGGAAAGGTGCGCGCTGTCGTCGGTGCACAGATAGCCAGACACATAGCGTGCCGGGATACCCAGGCTGCGGGCGCAGGCCAGGAAGGCATGGGCATGGTCCTGGCAGACCCCGGCACCCTTGGCGAAGGCCTGGGCGGCATTGCCGTCCACCTCGGTGGAGCCGGGCACGTAGGTCATGCGCTCGTGCAGGTGCTCCATCAGCTGGATCAGGGTGGCGCGATCCCGACGGCTGTCGCAGACCTCGCGGGCAAAGGTCGTCAAAGCTTCGTCGGCCTCGGTCAGCCGGGTCTGGCGGAGAAAGGGAAAGGCCGAAGCCTGGCACGGTTCCGCCTCGAAGGTCTCGTCGATCTCCACCTGCCCGCTGGCGGTGATGGTGATGGCGTCGTGCGGGGTGTCCATGGTCAGCACATGCAGAATGTTGCCGAAGGGATCGCGCTGCGCGAGCGCCGGGCGTGGCAGTGCCAGCTCCCAGCTGAGGATGCGCTGACGAGCATCATCCTGGGGGGTGAGGCGTAGGTACTGGATGCTGGCGCGGACCAGGTCGGCGTAGCGATACAGGGTTTCGTGATGGATCGCGAGTCTCATACGATCTCCAGGTAAGCGGTGTTGATGCCACTGCCAAGCTGGCGGATGTGGACGATGAAATCGCCGATCCAGGCATGCAGTCCTTCTTCAAGCACCTCGTCGATGCTGGTGTAGCGCAGGCGTGCCTCCAGGCCTGCCGCCAGGCGCTTGGCCTCGCGACCGTTCTCGCCGGGCAGACTGACCAGCACCCGGTGCAGCTCGATCACGCAGGCCAGCAGCGAGCGTGGCAGGTCTTCCTGCAACAGCAGCAGCTCGGCGCCGTTGCGCACGTTGAGGGCATCGCGATAGAGCTCGGTGTAGGCCTCGAAGGCGCTCAGGGCGCGCAGCAGGGCGCTCCACTGATAGAAGCCGCGGGCGGAGGCATCGCTGATGGCTTCCGCTTCCTCTTCGCCGAGCACCTGGTAGCGGGCGTCGAGCATGCGCAGGGTGTTGTCGGCGCGCTCGACGAAGGTACCCAGGCGGATGAAGCGATAGGCGTCGTTTCTCATGATGGTGCCGACGGTGGCGCCACGGAACAGGTGGGAACGCTCCTTCACCCACTCGCAGAAACGGCTGATGCCGAAGCGGATCAGGCCGGTGACGGCGATCTCGCGCATCTCCAGCCAGGTGGAGTTGACGTTCTCCCACATGTCGGCGGTGATGCGCCCACGCACTGCGTGGGCATTGCTGCGGGCGGCCTGCAGACAGCAATAGATGCTGCCGGGGTTGCGCTCGTCCAGGGCGAAGAAGTGCAGCAGGCGCTCGGGGTGCAGGGCCCCGTGCTTTTCCCGGTAGTCATCCAGGGTGCCGGTGATGAGCAGTGGCATGGCCAGTTCGTCCAGGCCTCCGCCCTGCCCGCTCTGCGGCATCATCGACAGCGAATAGCTGACGTCCAGCATCCGCGCGAGATTCTCGGCGCGCTCCAGGTTGCGGGACATCCAGTAAAGATCGGCAGCGGTACGACTCAACATGGTGGGGTCGCCTTTCAAAGGTCCTTGCGGGGCCGCCGGGGCGGCCGCTGTTCTGTGGCGATCTAGTCCTGGACCACCCAGGTGTCCTTGGTGCCGCCGCCCTGGGAGGAATTCACCACCAGCGAGCCTTCGCGCAATGCGACCCGGGTCAGGCCGCCGGGCACCAGACGCGTCTTGCGCCCCGACAACACGAAGGGCCGCAGATCGATGTGTCGCGGCGCGATGCCGCTCTCGACGAAGGTCGGACAGGTGGACAGCGACAGGGTGGGCTGGGCGATGTAGGCACTGGGGTTGGCCTTGAGCCGCGCGCGAAAGGCCTCGATCTCCAGGCTGCTGGCGGTAGGCCCGACCAGCATGCCGTAGCCGCCGGAACCATGGACTTCCTTGACCACCAGCTCGGGCAGGTTGGCCAGCACATGGGACAGTTCGTCCGGCTTGCGGCACTGCCAGGTAGGCACGTTGTAGAGAATGGGTTCTTCGCTGAGATAGAAGCGGATCATCTCCGGCACATAGGGATAGATCGACTTGTCGTCGGCCACCCCGGTACCTATGGCATTGGCCAGGATGACATTGCCGGCGCGATAGGCGGCCAGCAGGCCAGGCACGCCGAGCATGGAATCGGGATTGAAGGCCAGGGGATCGAGGAAGGCGTCGTCGAGACGCCGGTAGATGACATCGACCTTGCGGAAGCCCGAGGTGGTGCGCATGAACACCTGTTCGTCGCGCACCAGCAGATCGGCACCCTCCACCAGCTCCACGCCCATCTCCCGCGCGAGGAAGGCGTGTTCGAAGTAGGCGCTGTTGAAGCGCCCCGGGGTGAGGACCACCACCGTGGGGTTGTTGACCGGGGTGGAGCTGCGCAGGGTATCGAGCAGGATATTCGCATAGTGGTCGATGGGCGCGATGCGCTCCAGGGTGAACAGCTCGGGAAACAGCCGCATCATCATCTTGCGGTTTTCGAGCATGTAGGACACCCCGCTGGGGGTGCGCAGGTTGTCTTCCAGCACGTAGTAGGCACCGTCGCCATCACGCACCAGATCGACCCCGGCGATATGGGCGTAGATGCCATTGGGCAGATCCAGCCCCTGCATGGCCAGCTGGTACTGGTCGTTGGCCAGCACCTGCTCGGCGGGGATGACCCCGGCCTTGATGATGCGTTGGTCGTGATAGAGGTCGTGGAGAAAGAGATTCAGCGCCTGGACGCGCTGGATGCAACCGCGTTCGATGATCTGCCATTCGCTGGCGGGAATGGCGCGCGGCAAGGCGTCGAAGGGAATCAGGCGCTCCGTGCCCTGTTCGTCGCCATAGAGGGTGAAGGTGATCCCGGCGCGATGGAACAGCAGATCGGCTTCACGCCGCCGCTGGGCCAGGAGTTCCGGGGGTGTCTCGCTCAGCCACTGGGCATAGCGACCATAATGCGGTCGACACTGTGCCTGGACGTCATACATCTCGTTATACAGTTGGCGGCTCATGCCGATCTCCTTGTCACCCACGGTGCAGCGTCGCAAGCCGCGTGCCAGCGCCAGAACCTTCAAAATCAAGCCTTTGCGCGGCTTCGGGTCGCACAATGCACCAAACCCAGGCACGTAAGCGTGCGCATGCACCGCAACGTCTCCGTCAAGAGCCTAAGACGGTGCGCCAGGCGGAAAGTGCGATGATTGAGCGGCGGAGCGATTTCAGCGGAAGAGACGGACATCCCTGACGGGATGCCGCCTCGACGTGCCCGAGATCAGGCGGAGCTGCGGCTGACTTCCTGGGTGACGCCCCAGCCGTCGAGCTGACCACCCAGAGGTGCCACCACCGCCTCGAGATCGCTCTCGAAATCGTTGATGGTGGCGTGGGTGGCGAACATCACCTTGCTGACCTGCAGATGCCAGCCACCCTCTTCGTGGAGCATCACCTGGGCGTTGAGGGACTCGCCATGGAACTGGTCCGCGGCAATGCGGGCCTTGCCTTCATCGGCGAAGATGGCGAAGAAGTCGATGGGATGGAAGCGGGCGAAGTCGAAGCCGCCCTCCTTCATCCGCTGCAGCAGGTTCAAGCTCACATCATCGGCAAACGACAAGGACATAGGACAACCCTCCTCTGGTTCGGATGATCTTCTCGCCGGGTCGTCGCTACCGACGGCCGGCGAGTTGCGGCTGAAAACTCGAACGGTGCCGCGACCGCCAGGGCTTACGCCTTGCCGATGGCCTCCAGCACGTATCGAGGTAGAGCAAAGGCAGCAGCATGCAGCTCCGGAGTGTAGTAACGAGTCTGGATGCCTGTATCACTGTAGCGCTGCGCCAGGGTTTCGGCATCTTGCCGACGCAAGGTCGTGTCCTTGCTACCCCAGGCAAGGGTCATGACGCCCCCTATGTAAGTAGGCACCGCTGACAGGTAAAAGTGCCAGTCGGCGAACAGCCCGGACATGCGGCTGGCCGTGGTCCTGACCTCGTCCAGCTGCAGGAAGGGCGTACCGTTCTGGGCCACCATGACGCCGCCCTCCTGCAGGCAGCGATGGCAGGCCTGGTAGAAATTCTCCGAGAACAGCACCTCGGCCGGGCCGATGGGATCGGTCGAGTCGGAGATGATGACGTCGTAGCGCTCGGTGGTGTTGGCGACGAAATTCATGCCGTCGTCGATCACCAGCTTCAGTCGCGGATCGTCGAAGGCGCCGGCCGAGTGACCGGGGAAGTGCTCCTTGCACATCGCCACCACCGAACCGTCGATCTCGACCATGGTGATGTGCTCGACACCCCCGTGCTTGGCCACTTCGCGCAGGATGCCGCCGTCGCCACCGCCGATGATGAGCACCCGCCGGGGCGCCGGATGGGCCAGCAGGGGCACGTGGGTGAGCATCTCGTGATAGATGAATTCGTCGGCCTCGGTGGTCTGGATGACGCCATCCAGGGCCATCACCTTACCCAGCACGGCGTTCTGGAAGATCACCAGGTGCTGATGCTCGGTGCGCACCTCGTGCAGCATGCGCTCGACGGTGAATCGCTGACCGTAGCCGTCGTAGAGGGTTTCCAGGTAGTCGCTCATGTCGATCTCCGCAGGTGGCTGGCCGAGACAGACAATGCCCGGCCAAAAGCCGGGCATTGTAAGAGCTGGATGTGACAGGCTCCAGCGTTGTGCTGGCTAGCCCTTGTGCGTGGGCGCCGTGGCCGAGCGATTGCCGCGCGGTCCGGCGGCAGCCCAGGCGATCAGGCCGATCACCGGCAGCACGATGATGAGCACCGTCCAGCCGATCTTGGCGTTGCTGGTGCTGTCGCTGCGGATGACGTTGACGATGGCCCAGATGTCGAGCAGGAAGACGATGAAGCCCAGTACACCGCCGATGGTGGAATTGATCATGTCGCGACTCCCGTTGCGAGGACACAGGTCTCGTCAATTGGGACTGGCGATGAGGGCGTCGAGTTCGGCCGGCTCGCTTGGCAGCGGGGCCGGCCGCAGGCTTCAGCCGAGTCTGGCGAGATCGATGTCGGCGAAGGACGCCACACACGGATGATCGCCCAGCCGGCCACCGGCACGCACCAGCCCGCAGGTCGGCAGGCCCGCCTGGCGCGCGGCATCCAGCTCTTCCACCACGTCGGAGAGGAACAGCAGTTCCGCCGGCGCGTGGGTGGTGGCCGAGGCGATGCGCGCATAGGACTCGGCTTCGCGCTTGCCACCGGTCAGGGTATCGAAATACCCGGAAAACAAAGGCGTGAGATCGCCATGCTCGGAGCAACCGAAGATCAGCTTCTGCGCCTGGATCGATCCGGAGGAATAGACGTACAGCGGCAGCCCTGCCGCGTGCCACTGGCGCAGGGCCTGGACGGCGTCGGGATAGACGTGACCCTGGAGGGTGCCGGCGCGATAGCCCTGCTCCCATACCTGACCCTGCAGCGCCTTGAGCGGTGTGGCCTTGCGGTCGGTGGCGATCCACTCCAGCAGGATGGCGATCACCCGCTCCACGTCGGCGTCCAGCTCGCCGGCTTCGGCGCGCACGGCATCGAGTTGCTCGGCCACGGCCGGCTCTCCGGCATGGGCGCGCACAAGGGCCGGCAGGTGCTCGCGGGCATAGGGAAAGAGCACGTCGAAGACGAAGCTGACGGCGCTGGTGGTGCCTTCGATATCGGTGAGGATGGCCTTGATCGTCACGCCTCGACCTCCAGGCGCGGGAAGCGCTGGGCGATGTCGACGCCGGTGAAGTGGGCGACCCAGCCATCGGGATTGTCGAACAGGCGAATGGCGATGAAGGACGGCGACTCGCTCATGTCGAACCAGTGCGGGGTGCCGGCCGGCACCGAGATGAGGTCGTCCTTCTCGCAGAGCATGGCATAGACCTGGTCGTCGATGTGCAGGGTGAAGAGGCCCTGGCCGGCGACGAAGAAGCGCACCTCGTCCTCGTTATGGCAATGCTCTTCGAGGAACTTGGCGCGCAGCGCCTCCTTCTGCGGATGCTCGGGATGCATGCTGATGACGTCGACGGTCTGATAGCCGCGTTCCTGGATGAGGCGATCGATTTCCGGCCGGTAGGCGGCGATCACCTCCTCCTGGCTGGCGCCCGGCGCCACTGGAGCGGTGGCCTGCCAACGCTCGAAACGCACCCCGACCTCGGCCAGGGTGGCGGCGATGTGCTCGCCATCGCTGATCACCTTCAGCGGCTGGCGCGGTTCGGCATCGTGGTAGACGGTCAGTCGGCTCATGGACGCAGGCTCCGGGTCTTGAGTTCGCATTCGAAGAGGAATTCGAAGGCTTCCACGTGGCGCAGGGCATCGGCCATGCGCGGCCCCCAAGTATAGAGGCCGTGCCCGCGGATCAGGTACCCCACGCAGTCGGGATGCACGTCCAGCCAGGTCTGTACCTGGTCGGCCAGACGCGGGATGTCCTGGTCGTTATCGAACACCGGGATCTCCACCCGCACGTCGTGGGTGGTGACGCCATGCAGGGCCTTCTGCAGCTCGTAGCCGTCAAGCAGCAGGCGATCGCCTTCGAGCTGGCGCGAGAGCACCGTCGAATTCACCGAATGGGTGTGCAGCACGGCGCCGATTTCCGGCTGCCAGCGATAGAGCTGGGTGTGCAGCGCGGTCTCGGCCGAAGGCTTCTTGTCCTCCAGCGGCGTGCCGTCGAGATCGGTGGCGAGGACGTCGTCCAGCTCCAGCTGACCCTTGTGCTTGCCGGAGACGGTCAGCAGCAGGCGGCTGTCGGACAGCCGTACCGAATAGTTGCTGCTGGTGGCCGGCGACCAGCCGCGGCCATAGAGGAAGCGACCGGCGTCGATGATTTCCCGGGCCAGTTGCTCACGCTGCTGGATCATGGAGGGTTCTCCTAACGGACAAGAGGATGAGGAAGGCGCCCGCCAGTGCTGCAAGGGAGGCACCGGCAAAGGCGGCAAGGGCACCGGACACCTGCCAGGCATAGCCAGCATACAGCGCGCCCAGCGCCCCACCAGCCCCGGAAAGTGCCGCATAGAGCGATTGGGCCTGGCCCTGGCGACGGCGGTCGAAATGGGATTGGACGAACTGGATGGCGGCGGCGTGGAAGCAGGCGAAGGTGGCCGCATGCAGGAGCTGGGCGAACAACAGCACTGGCAACTGGTCGGCCAGGGCGCCCAGCAGCAGCCAGCGCCCGGCAGCGATAAGGAAGGCGCCGACCAGCAGGGCGTTGAGCGACAGCCGCGCCAGCAGTTGCGGCATCACCAGGAAGACCAGCACCTCGGCGACCACGCCCAGGGACCAGAGCTGGCCGATGACGCTACGGCCATAGCCGAGTTCTTCCAGGTGCAGGGTGAAGACCGTGTAGTAGGGTCCGTGGGACAGCTGCATCAGCGCCGCCGCGATGAAGAAGGCCAGCACCCGCGGCTGACGCAGGGTGGTCAGAAAGGGCTCGGCCGGCGCCTCGGGGCGCTGGCCCGGATCGACCTTGACCCCCGGCACCGCCAGCGAGGCCAGCAGGATGATCGTCATCACCAGCAGCAGATAGGCCGGATAGAGATCCAGGCTGACGTATTCGAAGGCCCAGCCAAGCCCCGCCACCGCGGCGATGAAGCCGATCGAGCCCCAGAGGCGGATGCGCGCATAGCGCTGCGGCTGGTCGCGCAGATGGGCCAGGGTGATGGCTTCGAACTGGGGCAGCACCGCGTGCCAGAAGAAGGCGTGCCCCGCCATGATCAGCGCCAGCCAGGCGAAGCCCTGGCCCAGGTAGATACCGGAGAAGCACAGCAGGGTGCATGCGGCGCCGAGGCGGACGATGCTCAGCCGGCGGCCGGTGCGATCGGCCAGCCAGCCCCAGAGGTTGGGCGCCAGTACCCGCATCAGCATGGGGATGGCCGCCAGCTGGCCGATGGCGGTGCCGGAAAAGCCCAGGTGGTGGAAGTACAGCCCCAGGTAGGGCGCCGTGGCCCCCAGCAGCGCGAAGTAGGCGAAGTAGAAGCCCGACAGCCGCCAATAGGGAACCGGCATCGTCCGTCCGCGGATCAGAGTTGCTGCAGAATGGGCGTGTGCACTTTCACCTCGGCGTTCTGCGCGCGGTGACGCAGCAGGTGATCCATCAGCACCAGGGCCATCATCGCCTCGGCAATGGGCGTGGCGCGGATGCCCACGCAGGGATCGTGGCGACCCTTGGTGATGATATCCACCGGATTGCCATGGACGTCGATGGAGCGCCCCGGGGTGGTGATGCTGGAAGTGGCCTTCAGCGCCAGGTGGGCGACGAGGGGCTGACCGGAGGAGATGCCGCCCAGCACGCCACCGGCGTTGTTGGACAGGAAGCCCTCCGGGGTCAGCTCGTCACGATGCTCGGTGCCGCGCTGGGCGACGCTGGCGAAGCCGGCGCCGATCTCCACGCCCTTCACCGCATTGATGCTCATCAGCGCATAGGCCAGTTCGGCGTCGAGGCGGTCGAAGATCGGCTCGCCCAGCCCCGGCGGCACGCCGTCGGCGACCACGGTGATGCGCGCGCCCACCGAATCCTGATCGCGGCGCAGCTGGTCCATGTAGGCCTCCAGCTCCGGTACCCGGTCCGGATCAGGGCTGAAGAAGGCGTTCTCTTCCACGCTGTCCCAGGTCTTGAAGGGGATCTCGATGGGACCCAGCTGACTCATGTAGCCACGCACCCGGATGCCCTGGGTGGCCAGGTACTTCTTGGCGATGGCACCGGCCGCGACGCGCATGGCGGTTTCCCGCGCCGAGCTGCGACCGCCGCCGCGGTAGTCGCGCAGGCCGTACTTGTGGTGGTAGGCGTAGTCGGCATGGGCCGGGCGGAACAGGTCCTTGATCGCCGAGTAGTCCTTGGACTTCTGGTCGGTGTTGCGGATCAGCAGGCCGATGGGGGTACCGGTGGTGACGCCCTCGAAGACCCCGGACAGGATCTCCACCTCGTCCGCTTCCTGGCGCTGGGTGGTATGGCGGCTGGTGCCGGGCTTGCGCCGATCCAGGTCACGCTGCAGGTCGGCGATGTCCAGGGGCAGTCCAGGCGGGCAACCGTCGACGATGGCGACCAGCGCCGGGCCATGGCTTTCGCCGGCGGTGGTGACGGTAAACAGCGTGCCGAGGGTATTGCCGGACATGCGAGGGCTCCGCGCTACGGGTGAAAGGTATGGATTCAAATTGGCAATGGGCGATTTTACACGCGCCGTGGTCTTTTACACGGATTGTGTGCGGGATAGGCCCCACACCCCAGCTCTCCGGTGCCCTTCCTGCCATGCGTCTGCTGTTCTCCCTGCTGCTGTGCCTCGCCCTGCCCGCCCTCGCCACGGCGGCCGATCCCGTGCTCTATCGCCCCTTCTCGCTCGACACCGGCAGCGGGGTGCTCAAGGGCAGTCTGATCCTGCCGCGCAGCGAGCGTCCGCAACCGGTGGTGCTCTTCGTTTCCGGCTCGGGCCCCATTGACCGCAATGGCAACGCCCCCGGCGCCCGCAATGCCGCCCTGCAGCGTCTGGCCGAGGCCCTGGGCCGGCAGCGGATCGCCAGCGTGCGCTTCGACAAGCGCGGGGTGGCCGAGAGTCGCGGCGCCGAGCCGGACGAGAGTCGTCTCAGCGTGGAACGCTATGTCGACGATCTGGTCGGCTGGATCCGGCTGCTGCGCGCCGATCCGCGCTTTTCCAAGGTGATCCTGCTCGGTCACAGCGAAGGCGCCCTGATCGCCAGCCTGGCCGCCGACCGGGTGCCGGTCGGCGGCGTGGTCACCCTGGCCGGCAGCGGCCGGCCCATCGACGTGGTGCTGCGCGAGCAGCTGGCCGGCAAGCTGTCGCCCGCCGGCCTGGCCAGCGCCCAGTGGATCATCGATCAGTTGCTGCGCGGCACGCCGGTGCCCGAGGTGCCGAAGGAATTGCTGGTGCTGTTCCGCCCCAGCGTCCAGCCCTATCTGATCTCGCTGTTCCGCCAGGACCCGGCCAAGGCCTTCGCCGGCATCCACGCCCCGGCGCTGATCGTCCAGGGCACCCATGACGTTCAGGTGGAGGTGGACGATGCCCGCGCTCTGCAGCGGGCCAAGCCGGATGCCGAACTGGCGATCATTCCCGGCATGAACCACGTGCTGCGCATCGCCCCGGCGGACCTCCAGGCGCAACTGCCCACCTACGACAACCCCAACCTGCCACTGGCCCGCGCGCTGGTCGAGCGCGTGAGCGCCTTCGTCGCGCGCTCAGGTTCCCCGCACCCTGGCCGATAAGCCAGCAAAGGCGCCCAGGAGGCGCGCCAGCTGGAGTCCCACCGTGGAAACCCCCGATCACGCAACGCCGGCCGTCGAAGCCGTCCCCCATGAGCCCCATCCCTGGGCCAGCCTGCCGCCCGAGCGCTTCCAGCTGCTGCGGCTGATGCCGCAGCCGGCGGATCGGCGGGTGGGCGTGCGCCCGCTGCGCTTCGTGCAACTCGGCCTGGTCGAGCGCCATGGCGACGACGAAAGCCTGCTGCGACTGACGGTGCAGATTCCCGGTCAGCTGCTGCATCGCGAGGTGAACGTGCTGGAGGTCTGGGTCGATCATCGCCTCGGCGAAATCCGCCTGGGTCCCGAACGCGGCCTGCAGATCGAGCCGGAAGAACGCGGCCTGGGCCGCTTCCTGCTGGCCCGGGCGGCCGCCTGGGCGCGCCTGCGCTGGAACCACTACCGGGTGCAGGACCTGCCCCTGGCGCGCCGCGACGCCCTCGACGACGACAGCCGCAAGCGCCGCGACCATGTGCTCGGCGCCCAGGGCTTCACCGTCGAGACGGCGGCAGACGACGAGCGCCAGCAGCTCTGCCGGGCGGCTCGGGTCAGCCAGCTGCGCGAGGACTGGAATACCGACAAGGTGCAACTGCTGTCGCTGCTGGACGGCGCCACCCTGCTGGAGCAATGCGACCGGGTGATCGACGAGCGCGATGCCAGCCTGCGCCAGCTGGAGGACCGCATCGCCCTCTATCGTCGTGATGACATCTCTTTGAGATTCGCCATCGGCTGCCTGGCGGTGTTCTGCCTGTTCCAGGCCGCACTGCTGATC
Source organism: Pseudomonas sp. PS02302 (assembly GCF_029959585.1). Taxonomy (NCBI): domain Bacteria; kingdom Pseudomonadati; phylum Pseudomonadota; class Gammaproteobacteria; order Pseudomonadales; family Pseudomonadaceae; genus Pseudomonas; species Pseudomonas sp. PS02302. The sequence goes on along the minus strand of NZ_JASCON010000042.1, from coordinate 11,917 downwards.
TGGATGGCGCTGCGCTGATCGGGAAGAGGCCGCGCCAGGCGCCCTGCCGCACGACCTGTCGGCAGCGCCCAGGCGCCACCCCTCGCCCGAGGCTTGCTCCCCCGGCGGACCCTGCTAACGTAGCCCCCCGTTCGCATCCATCCGCTCGGAGTGTCCGCTGTTCATGGTCTCGCCTCTCCCGTTTCGCCCGCGCGCGCCGCTGCGCCTCGCTACCCTCGGCCTGCTGACCGCCCTCGCCGGCTGCCAGTACTTCGCCGAGGAGCCGTCGCCCCGCGGCCAGCCGCAACTCAAGGGCAGCCTGCCCCTGCGCGGCCTGGCGCAGACCGCCTCGGTGCGCCGCAATGCCGACGGCCAGCCGCTGATCGAGACCACCACCTTTCACGATGCCCTCTTCGCCCTCGGCTACGTCCACGCCAGCGAGCGCCTGGCGCAGATGGTCGAGCTGCGCCTGCTGGCCCAGGGGCGGCTGGCCGAGGCCTACGGTGAAAGCCGCCTGGACAGCGACAGATTCATGCGCGCCGTGGACCTGCGCAAGGCCGCCCAGGTGGCCTACGGCAACGCCTCGCCGCGGATGAAGACCTTCTTCGAGGTCTATGCCCGGGGGGTCAACGCCTACCTCTATCGCGCCGGCGAGCGGGTCGCGCTGGATGGCCACGACTACCGCGCGGAATACTGGAAAGCCGAAGACAGCGCGCTGCTCTTCGAACTGCTCAACTTCGCCCAGGCGGTGGACCTGCGCAAGGAGACCGCGGCGCTGGCCCTGGCCACCCAGGTCGGTCCCGAGCGCCTGGCCTGGCTCTTGCCCACCTACCCGGATGAACCGCTGCCGGAGGAAGAGACCGCCAAGCTGCGCGGCCTGAATCTGCGCGGCCAGCTGCCGGGACTCGACGCCCTGCTGCAGGTCCAGCGGCAACTGGCGGAACACGCGCCCTTCGGTGGCCCCACCGGTACCGCCTGGGCGGCCACCCCGGGCCATACCCGCAGCGGTCGCAGTCTGCTCGCGGTGGACAAGGTCAGCGCCTTCGCCGGCCAGTCGCCCTTCACCCTGGTGACCCTGAGGGCGCCGCGCTTCGAGGCCGTGGGCACCACCCTGCCCGGGCTGCCGCTGCTGCTCGACGGCTACAACGGCAAGCTGGCCTGGGGCGCCGCGACCCTGATGGGCGACAGCCAGGACCTCTACCTCGAACGCCTGCAGCGCCAGGGCGGTCGCCTGCAGGTGCAGAGTGGCGGCCAGTGGCAGCCGGCCGGCGAGCGGGTGGAGACCTTTTTCGTCCGCGGTGAAAAGCCGCGGCGCGAGACCCTCTACACCAGTCCGCGCGGTCCGTTGCTGAATCTGGCCCTGGCGCCGGACGCCAACGGCTACGGCCTGGCCCTGCGCAGCAGTCGCCTGGAAGCTGACAAGAGCCTGGACGCCCTCTTCGATCTGTCCCGCGCCAAGGACGTGGAGCGCGCCTTCGAACTGGCCCGCGGGTTGCGCGCCAGTGACTGGAATCTGGTATTCGCCGATGCCGAGCATGTCGGCTGGCAGGTAACCGGTCGTTATCCCAATCGCCGCAGCGGCCTGGGGCTGCTGCCCTCGCCCGGTTGGGACGAGCGTTACGCCTGGGACGGCTACGCCGATCCCATGTTGCACCCCTACGATCAGGACCCGGCCCAGGGCTGGCTGGGCGCCGCCAACCAGCGTGTGGTGCCGCGTGGCTATGGCATGCAGCTGTCCAGCAACTGGTCGGGCCCCGAGCGCCAGGAGCGCCTGGCACAACTGGCCGGGCGCTCGGCGCGCCTCGATACCCGCGACGCCATGGCCCTGCAGCAGGACCAGACCACCACCCTGGCCGCCAAGCTCAAGACCCAGCTCGACGCCCCCGGCTTCGCCGCCCCGCTGCGCCAGGCCATCGCCGCCCTGCCAGCCGCCCGGCGCCAGCGAGCGGAAGAAGCCCTGCGCCGACTGCTGGCCTTCGACGGTCGCCTGGCCGCCGGCTCCGCCGACGCGGCGCTCTACGAGGCCTTCTTGCAGGCCCTGGCCGAACAGACCTTCGCCGACGAGCTGGGTGGCACCAGGAGCCCGGCCTGGCAGGCCTTCACCACCCTCAGCGACACCGGCTACAACGCCATCGTCGATCATCTCCTGGCCCGCGACGACAGCCCCTATTGGGATGACGTCGGCACGCCTACCCATGAAGACAAGCCGGCGATCTTTGCCCGCGCCCTGGCCGGGGCCGTCGAGACCTGCGAGGCCAAGCTGGGCAGCAATCGCGCCGCCTGGCAGTGGGGCCGCTTGCACCGCCTGGATGGGACGGCCAGTGGCGGCGACGGCTCGACCCTGGACCTGACCGCCAGCCACTGGGGCGGCGATGACCAGGCCTGGCTGGCGCCAGCGCTGCGCCTGGTGGTGGACTTCGGCCTGGCCGAGCCCCTGCAGGCGAGCCAGGCCGGCACCCCGGGTACGGGCTGGGCCCGCGGCCAATACCAGAGCCTGCCGTTGCAGCCGCAGAATCTGGAGCGCGTCTATGGCCGTGACCGCCTGCTGCTGGTCCCGCAGAAGTAATCCTCTCCTGGCAACCCGTGACTTGGCGCGGGTTTTGCCCCTTCTCTGGCAAGCCTCAGCCGGCGCCCTTCCTCCCGCCGCGCCGCGGACCGCTGCCAAGGCGTGGTCCAGCAGGCGCTGGTGGCAGGGAAAGCGCCCGGTGATGGTGCCGTGCCTGTCACCAAAATGGTGCAGCCCCTAGTCGAGACGCCCATAGCGGTGCACAGAGAGGCACCCTGACGTCTGCCAGCGAGCGGAGACACCATGCCTGCCCTGCCTTCCCCCCACGCCGCGCATCTCTGGGTCGCGGGTTCGGATGCTCCGGAAAAGCCCGAGCTCAATCTGGGCTTCCTGCCCCTGAGCGATGCCGCCTCGCTGATTGTGGCGGCGACCCAGGGCTTTGGCGAACCCCATGGCCTGACGCTCAATCTGCACCGCCAACCCTCCTGGTCGGCGCTGCGCGACAACCTGCTCAACGGCCAGCTCGATGCCGCGCATTGCCTCTATGGCCTGGTCTACGGCGTCCAGCTCGGACTGGGCGGTGCCGCCGCCACGCCGATGGCGGTACTCATGAGCCTGGCGCAGAACGGTCAGAGCCTCAATCTGGCGCGCAGCCTGACCCGGGAAGGCGTCCGGGACACGGCCTCCCTGGTCGAGCGGATCCGCCAGCCGGGGGCCAGGCCGCTGACCCTGGCGCACACCTTTCCCACCGGTACCCATATCTTCTGGCTCTACTACTGGCTGGCCGCCCAGGGCATCCATCCCCTGCAGGACGTGCGCACCGCGCTGGTGCCGCCACCGCAGATGCCCGAGCACCTGGCCGCCGGCCGGGTCGATGGCTTCTGCGTTGGCGAACCCTGGGGCGCTGCCGCCGTGGCGCGCGGCCAGGGCTTCACCCTGACCACCACCCAGGCGATCTGGCCGGACCACCCGGAAAAGGTGCTGGCCTGCACCGGCCACTTCGCCGAGCGCTATCCCAACACCGCCCGGGCGCTGATCCGCACCCTGCTCGACGCCAGTCGCTTCGTCGAGGAGAGTCGCGAGAATCGCCTGGGTACCGCCCAGCTGATCAGCGGTGCCGACTATGTGGATACCGACCCGGCGCTGCTCGCCCAGCGCTTTCTCGGTCACTACGAAGACGGCCTGGATGGTCACTGGGAAGACCAGCACCCCCTGGCCTTCCATCGCCAGGGCACGGTCAATCCGCCCTATCTCTCCGATGGCCTCTGGTTCCTCACCCAGTTCCGCCGCTGGGGCTTGCTACGCGAGGAGCCGGACTACCTGGCCATCGCCGAGGCCGTGCAATGCACCGAGCTGTACCGGCAGGCTGCCACCGACCTCGGTCTGGCGGTGCCACCGACCCGGCGCAGCAGCATCCTGTTCGACGGTCGCACCTGGGACGGCAGCGATCCAGCCGGCTATGCCCGCAGCTTCGCCATCCACGCGCTCAGCGATCACTAGGGAGAACGACCTTGCGCATCTTGCTCATCGACGACACCCCCAAGCAGGTCGGCCGTCTCAAGGCCGCGCTGATCGAAGCCGGTTTCGAGGTCATCGAGGAATCCGGCCTGACCATCGACCTGCCCGCGCGCATCGAGGCCCTGCGGCCGGACGTCATCCTGTTCGACACCCAGTCTCCCGGTCGCGACGTCATGGAACAGGTCTGCCTGGTCACCCGCGACCGGCCACGCCCCATCGTCATGTTCACCGACGAGCACGATCCGGCGGTGATGCGCCGGGCCATCCAGTCCGGGGTCAGCGCCTACATCGTTGAGGGTATCCAGACCAGCCGCCTGCAGGCCATCATCGATGTGGCACGCGCCCGGTTCGAGACCGACCAGGCCCTGCGCGCCGAACTCCAGGCCCGCGAGCAGCAGTTGCTGGAGCGTAAGAAGGTCGACCAGGCCAAGGGCCTGCTGATGAAGATGCGCGGTTGCAGCGAAGACGAGGCCTATACCCTGATGCGCCGCCAGGCCATGAGCAAGCAGCAGAAGCTGATCCAGGTGGCCGACCAGATCATCGCCATGAGCGAACTGCTCGGCTGAGACAGGCCGCGCGAGCCCGCCCGATTTTTTCCTCGACAAGGGCAGCGGCGTGCGGCTAATGTCCGCGGCAGGTCACCTCCTGTGACCCACGTCGCTCGGACGGTTCCGGGCGCTTACGTACTTCGAGGAACGCATGACTGATTCCAGTCCCGTGCGCCGCTTTGCGCGCATCGATCGCCTGCCCCCCTATGTCTTCAACATCACCGCCGAACTCAAGATGGCCGCGCGCCGTCGCGGTGAGGACATCATCGACCTGTCCATGGGCAATCCCGATGGCCCGACCCCGCCGCACATCGTCGAGAAGCTCTGCCAGGTCGCCCAGCGCGAAGACACCCACGGCTATTCCAGCTCCAAGGGCATCCCCCGCCTGCGTCGCGCCATCTCCCACTGGTATCGCGATCGCTACCAGGTGGAAATCGATGCCGACAGCGAAGCCATCGTCACCATAGGCTCCAAGGAAGGCCTGGCGCACCTGATGCTGGCGACCCTGGATGCCGGCGACACCGTACTGGTGCCCAACCCGAGCTATCCGATCCACATCTACGGCGCGGTGATCGCCGGCGCCCAGGTGCGCTCGGTGCCCCTGGTGCAGGGCATGGACTTCTTCGCCGAACTGGAGCGGGCCATCCGCGAAAGCATTCCCAAGCCGAAGATGATGATCCTCGGCTTCCCCTCCAACCCCACCGCCCAGTGCGTGGAGCTGGATTTCTTCGAGCGCGTGGTGGAGCTGGCCAAGCGCTACAACGTGCTGGTGGTGCACGATCTGGCCTATGCCGACATCGTCTTCGACGGCTGGCAGGCGCCCTCCATCATGCAGGTGCCCGGCGCCAAGGACATCGCGGTGGAATTCTTCACCCTGTCCAAGAGCTACAACATGGCCGGCTGGCGGATCGGCTTCATGGTCGGCAATCCCGAGCTGGTCGCCGCCCTGGCGCGGATCAAGAGCTATCACGACTACGGCACCTTCACCCCGCTGCAGGTGGCGGCCATCGCCGCCCTGGAAGGCGACCAGCAATGCGTGCGCGACATCGCCCAGCAGTACCAGCAGCGCCGCGACGTGCTGGTGCGCGGCCTGCACGAAGCGGGCTGGATGGTGGAGAATCCCAAGGCCTCCATGTACGTCTGGGCCAAGATTCCCGCGCCCTATGCCCACCTGGGTTCGCTGGAATTCGCCAAGAAGCTGCTGGCCGAGGCCAAGGTCTGCGTCTCGCCGGGGTTGGGCTTCGGTGACTATGGCGACGACCATGTGCGCTTCGCCCTGATCGAGAACCAGGACCGCATCCGCCAGGCGGTGCGCGGCATCAAGCAGATGTTCCGCGCCGACGGCCTGCTGCCCAAGGCGGCCCCGCGCAAATCCGGCGTCGAGCCGGCCTGAGCCTTCGCCGCGCCGGCGACTGGCGGCGCGGCGAATTCTTGTCAGTCCGGGTGTTCCAAGCTATAAGCGCCTAGTGCATCCCCAGGATATCGTCATGCTGAAAGGCCTGTTCAACCTGCTCAAATCGCCCTCCGCGGACGATCTCAAGCTGGCCGCGAGCATCAACAACTCCTACAAGTCCATGCGCGTGGTCGGCCGCGGCACCCTGCGCATCGATCCGGCGGAGGTCTTCGACTCCCCCGAATTCAAGGAAGACCTGGACCGCGCCCGGCGGCTCATCAACCGCTGATGTTCCTGCTGCTGCTCCTGCCGATCCTGGTCAGCGGTTTTCTTGTCTGCCACAAGCATCCGCTCTACTTCTATCGCCTGCACCGCTACGAGGGCCAGTACCTCTATCTGCAGAGCGCCCGTTTCGGCCTGTTCTGCACCCTGCTTGCCGTGATCCTGCACCTGGGCGTCGCTCAGGTTCTGCAGGGGCGCAGCTGGTCATGGGGCGAGCGGATCTTTTCCCTCGACTACTTCGCCGGTCTCGCCGACCTGCTGCGCCGCACCGGCACCCTGGAGGACCCGCTGCAGGCCGCCTGGATCCTGGTGGTGACGGTGACCGCCCTGCTGATCCCCGGCGCCTGGGCCGCGCTGGCGCGCTGGACCATCAAGCGCAAGTACGGCCTGAGCGAGGACAACTACCGTACCTTCATCCTCGCCGGCATCCTCAAGGACAGTCCGCTGGACGATCTGCTGATGACCGCCTCCATCAACAAGGAGACGCTGATGCTGACCCTGGAAGAGCGCAAGGTGTACGTCGGTCGCATCACCACCCTGGGCGAGCCGAGCGAAACCGAAGGAGCCGACCAGGACGTCTGCATCAAGCCGATCATGAGCGGCTATCGCGACAAGGACAAACTCTGGGTGACCTTCACCACCCACTATGCAGACAAGGGCAAGGACATCTACCTGACCCTGAAACAGAGCCAGATCGTCTCGGCGACGCGCTTCGATTTCGACGCCTATGAAGCGTTTCGCTCCAGCGTAAGCCGCGCCTGATCTGGCTTCGCGCACGTTCTTCAGGGAACGTATGACTTTTTAGGCAGGTCCCATTTTGCAGGCGCGTTCACTGCCAGCCGGTGACGCCCTTCTCTTACTGCCAAGAAAATCAGGAGCACGTCCATGACGCCCATGCTGAAGAAAGCTTCCAGCCTGTCCCTCGCCATCCTGCTGGCTGCCGGTGCCGGTCTGGCCCAGGCCGCCGACAAGCTGTCGCCGGCCGAATTCGTCGACGACGCCTCGGCCAAGGGCATCGCCGAGGTCGAGGCGGGCAAGCTGGCCCTGGAAAAGAGCCAGTCCCAGGACATCAAGACCTTCGCCCAGAGCATGATCGACGATCACACCAAGGCCAACGAGCAGCTCAAGAGCCTGGCCCAGGAGAAGCAGCTGAAGGTCTCCACCGACGCCGAGCTGATGGACAAGGCGAAGGCCATGATCCTGCAGGTGCGTGACGACTCCTTCGATCGCTCCTATGCCAACAACCAGGTCGTGGCCCACGAGCAGACCATCGAGATCTTCCGCAACGAAGCCAAGACCGGCGATGACGCCGCGCTCAAGGCCTTCGCCGAGAAGACCCTGCCCAAGCTGGAGCACCACCTCCAGGAAGCCAAGGCGCTGCAGACCAAGTACGCGAAGTAACAGCGGCAGATCGTAGGTTGGGCTGCGACGGCCTTATCGCCGAAGCCCGACAGTGCCATGACGCAGCGGCAGTGTCGGACTTCGCTGCGCTCAACCCAACCGACATTCAGGGCGCACCTGCCGTACGCCAAGTCAGGGCGCTGGATCGTAGGTTGGGCTGAGACGGCCTTATCGTCGAAGCCCGACAATGCCATGAGGCAGCGGCAGTGTCGGACTTCGCCGCGCTCAACCCAACCGACAGGCACAGGACGAACCACCAGGGCTATGGTCCGTACGGGTATGCCAGGCGCTAATAGAGAGCAGCTTGCCGTACCTGCGCTCGATCATTGTGCAGCACGTCGTCCTCTTTAGACGCTGCCAGCGCCGTGGGCGTCGATAAACACCGGGCTTACGTGACTTGGCTTCGCTCTTGCAAAGACCTGGGTAGCGGTGGCCAACGGCGGTCACCCCAATCGACAAAGGCGTCAGTTCACCTCCCGGCAACGGGCAAGGGTGACTGGCGCCTTTTTCATGCCCGTGACGTGCCCGAGGTGCCTCCATGAGTCCCAGTTTCTGGAAAGCCGGCCATGCGCCGACCCTGTTCGCCGCCTTCCTCTACTTCGACCTGAGTTTCATGGTCTGGTACGTGCTCGGCCCCATGGCCGTGCAGATCGCCACCGACCTGCAGCTGACCACCCAGCAGCGCAGCATGATGGTGGCGACGCCCATCCTCGCCGGCGCTGTCCTGCGCCTGATCCTGGGCTTCGTCGCCGATAGACTGTCACCCAAGACCGCCGGCATCATCGGCCAGGTGGTGGTGATCCTGGCGCTGCTGGTGGCCTGGCAGCATGGCGTGCACAGCTATGAGCAGACCCTGGTGCTGGGCCTGTTCCTCGGTTTCGCCGGCGCCTCCTTTGCCGTGGCCCTGCCGCTGGCCTCCCAGTGGTATCCGCCGCAGCACCAGGGCAAGGCCCTGGGCATCGCCGGTGCCGGCAACTCCGGCACGGTGTTCGCCGCCCTCTTCGCCCCGGCGCTGGCCAAGGCCTTTGGCTGGACCAACGTGTTCGGCTTCGCGCTGATCCCGCTGATCCTGACCCTGGTGGTCTTCGTACTCTGTGCCCGCAACGCCCCGGAACGCCCGGCACCGAAGAAGCTGGCGGACTACGGCCGCGCCCTGGGCGACCAGGACAGCTGGTGGTTCATGTTCTTCTACAGCGTGACCTTTGGCGGCTTCCTCGGCCTCGCCAGCACCCTGCCCGGCTACTTCCATGACCAGTACGCCCTGGAGCCGGTGGTTGCCGGCTACTACACCGCGGCCTGTGTCTTCGGTGGCAGCCTGATGCGGCCCCTGGGTGGCGCCCTGGCCGACCGCATCGGCGGCATCCGCGCGCTGCTCGGCATGTACACGGTGGCGGCCATCTGCATCGCCGCCGTGGGCTTCCACCTGCCCAGCGCCATGGCCGCCCTGGCCCTGTTCGTGGTGGCCATGCTCAGCCTGGGTGCCGGCAATGGCGCGGTGTTCCAGCTGGTCCCCCAGCGCTTCCGCAAGGAAATCGGCGTCATGACCGGGTTGATCGGCATGGCGGGCGGCATCGGTGGCTTCGCCCTCACCGCCGGCCTGGGCGCGGTCAAACAGGCCACCGGCGACTATCAGCTGGGTCTCTGGCTGTTCGCCGCCCTCGGCGTGCTCGCCTGGTTCGGCCTGCTCAGCGTCAAGCGCCGCTGGCGCACCACCTGGGGCTCGGCTGCGGTTACCGCGGCGCGGGTCTGAGGGAAGTCCGGCGGCCAGGTGCCGCCGGTTTTCATTCAGGGGGCGGGACGGACATAGCTGGTCAGCACGTGATCCCGCCAGACCCCGTCGATTTCCAGATAGCGCCGCGCCAGGCCCTCGCGCTCGAAGCCGAGGCGGGTCAGCAGATGAGCGCTGCGGGTGTTCTCCGGCAGATGGTTGGCCATGATCCGATTCAGGCCCAGCTCGGCGATGACGAAATCCCGCCCCAGGCGCACCGCCTGGCGCATCAGCCCCTGTCCCTGCCAGGCTGCATCCAGGCCGTAGCCCAGGTAGCAGGCCTGGAAACCGCCGCGAACCATCTGGCTGAAATTCACCGTACCTATCACCAGCGGCCCCGCCCGCAGCACCAGGCGCAATTCGCTCAGGCCTGGGCCGCCGGCGCGGTACGCCGCTACCTGCCCTTGCCATTGCGCCAGGGTATAGAAGGCATCCGAGCGCCGTGGCATCGACAGCGCCAGGTGCTGGCGATTGCGCCGATAGTAGTCGGCTACCGCGCCAGGATCGGCCAGGGTCAGGTCGATCAGTTCCACCGCCTCGGTCACGGCGAAGCGGGGCGGATACTGCAGCGGAACGCTCAGGGTGGTCATGGCTTCACCTGCGGCGGCAATTCGTAGACCCAGGTGGCGCAGCGCTGCCCGTCTGGACCTTCCCGATCGTTTTCCAGCACCCGGACGCGCCGGAAACCCGCCCGTTCGGCGAGGCGCTGGCTGGAGTGATTGGCGGCCGAGGTGGTGAGAAAGAGCCCCGCCGCGCCCCGCTGCTCGACAAAGTAGCGCAGCGCGGCGGTCATCAGGCCCTGCCCGGTATGCAGGCTGTGCAGCCAGTAGCCGATCTCGTAGCGCCGCCCGCCGTCCAGTGGCGTGAGCCCCAGGCAGCCGAGCAAGGCGTCATCGCGCACCAGGAAGTAGCGTTTCTCGCCCTGGGCCAGGGTGAAGGCACCGCGAGCGGCGAGCAGGCTGTCGCGGGCCTGGGCGACCGTGGTGTGTTCCCGGGCCCAGCCGAGGAAGCGGCGATGCTCGGCATAGCTCCAGTTCAGCGCCTCGGCGAAAGCCTCGGCCAGGCGCGGTTGCGGCCAGACCAGCGCGAAGTCGGCCAGGGCGATGCGCGGTGGAAAATTCATGGCGGGGTCCCGAAATCCAGGCGCGGCACGGCGGCCAGCAGGCGCTGGGTCATGGCGTGAGCGGGCGCACGCAGCACCCGTTCGGCGCTGCCCTGTTCGACGATGCGACCGCCGTCCATCACCGCGATGCGATCGGCCAGGTATTCGACCACGCCGAAATTGTGGGTGATGAACAGATAGGCCAGCCCCCGCTCCGCCTGGAGCTCGCGCAGGAGATCGAGGATCTGCGCCTGCACCGAGACGTCGAGCGCCGAGGTGGGTTCGTCGCATACCAGCACCTGCGGCTCGACGATCAGCGCCCGGGCGATGGCGATGCGCTGCCGCTGGCCGCCGGAAAATTCGTGGGCGAAGCGCTGCAGGGTGTCGCCGGGTAGCCCGACCCGCTCCACCAGGGCGGCAGCGCGGCGCTGGCGCTCGGCGGCATCCAGCTCGGGACGCAGCGCTAGCAAGCCCTGCTCCAGGGTAGCGCCGATGCGCATGCGCGGATCCAGTGAGGCGAAGGGATCCTGGAAGACGATCTGGATCTGCCGCCGTAGCCGCTGCAGGGTACGCCGATCGGCCGTGAGCAGGTCCTCGCCGCCCAGCTGGGCGCTGCCGCTGATGCGCGGTCCATCGAGCAGGCGCAGCAGCGCCTTGCCGGTGGTGGTCTTGCCGCACCCGGACTCGCCCAGCAGCGCCAGGGTCTCGCCCGCGTGCAGGTCGAAGCTCACCCCGTCCACCGCCCTGACCCAGTCCCGCGTTCGGCCCCAGGCCCCGCGGCGGAGCGGATAGTGCACGGCCAGCTCACGCACCTCCAACAGCCGCGCGCCCGGCTGGCGCTGCGGCAGGGCACGCGGGGTGCCGGCCAGGGTCTGGCCGCGCTTGGCGAAGGTGGGAATGGCGGCGAACAGCTCGCGGGCATAGGGATGCCGGGGCGCCTCGAAGAACTCCGCGGCCGGGGCGCTCTCGACGATCTCGCCATGGCGCATCAGGGCCACGTGATCGGCCACCTGGCGCACCACCGCCAGATCGTGGGTGATGAGCAGGATGGCCATGCCCAGTTCGCGCTGGATGTCGGCCAGCAGCGCGAGGATCTGCGCCTGGACGGTAACGTCCAGCGCCGTGGTGGGTTCGTCGGCGATCAGCAGGTCCGGCTCGGCGGCCAGCGCCAGGGCGAGCATGATGCGCTGCTTCTGGCCACCGGAGAACTGGAAGGGATAGTCGTCGATCCGTCGCTCCGGCTCGGGAATGCCGACCCGGCGCAGCCATTCCACCACCCGGGCACGGGCGGCGGCGCCGCGCAGCGCGGTATGGGCGCGCAGGGTTTCCTCGATCTGCTCGCCGATGCGCATGACCGGATTCAGGCTGGTGGCGGGCTCCTGGAAGATGGTGCCGACGCGGCCGCCGCGCAGTTCGCGCA
>NZ_JASCON010000041.1:0-47700 GCF_029959585.1 Pseudomonas sp. PS02302 | reverse complement strand
TTGGCGAAATACAGCGAGAAGGCGGCGTAGACGTACCAGTCGTACCATTCGACCAGGTTGCCGACGGAACCGCTGAAGATGGACTTGATGCGCTGCGAGGTGGTCTTGGGCGCGGTCTGGCCGGCCGCGAGGGTAGCGGTGCTATCCACAGGGTGTTCCTCTTGTCGTTGTTATTAGGGCGCTCGGGGCGTCGACAAGGGCTATAGCAGGGCGCGTGCCAGGTCGCGAAGCCGCGTCCTGACTGGGTTTTGCCGGGGCGGATCGGCGAAAGATCGCCGAAAGCCGGTGGGCAATGAGCGGATTTCCGCCGATGGCGCCTCAATCCTCGTCGCGGAAGTCGGCGCGCACCAGGCCATGGCGTTGCATCTTCTCGTTGAGGGTGCGCCGTGGCAGCTGCAACTCGTCCATCACCGCCTTGATTTCGCCGCCGTGGCGGGCCAGGGCGGCGCGCAGGCACTGGGCCTCGAAGGCTTCCAGCTGATCGGCCAGGGAGTGGCCCTGGGCCGCGGCTGGCGCGCCCAGGCCGAGCACCTCCCGTTCGGCGGCGTTGGCCAGTTCCCGGACGTTGCCCGGCCAGCCGTGACCCAGCAGCTGGGCCAGTCGCGCCGCGCCGGGCGGGGTGACCGGGCGACCCAGGCGGGCACCGGCCTCGGCGAGAAAGTGATCGAACAGCAGCGGGATGTCCTCGCGCCGTGCCCGCAACGGCGGCAGGTGCAGTTCGGCGACATTGAGGCGGTATGCCAGATCTTCGCGAAAGCGTCCGGCGCGCGCCTCTTCCAGCAGATCCGGCTTGGTGGCGGCGACGATGCGCAGGTCCAGGACGATGCTCTGGTTGGAGCCGAGGCGCTCCAGGCGCTGCTCCTGCAACACCCGCAAGAGCTTGACCTGCTGCGCCAGGGGCATGCTCTCGATCTCGTCGAGAAACAGGGTGCCGCCGTTGGCGTATTCCAGCTTGCCGATGCGCTTGCCCTGGGCACCGGTGAAGGCGCCGCTCTCGTGGCCGAACAACTCGCTCTCGAACAGTTGCTCGGGGATGGCCGCGCAATTGAGCGCGACGAAGGCCTTGCCGGCCCGGGGCCCGAAGTCGTGCAGGCAACGGGCGACCAGTTCCTTGCCGCTGCCGGTCTCGCCGCGCAAGAGCACGTTGACCGGGGTCGGTGCCAGGTCGAGGATCTGCTGGCGCAGGCGGACGATGCCGGGCGAGACGCCGAGCAGCCGACGGGCGAGGGCGCTCTGGTCGTCGACCCGGCGGTGCAACTGGCGGTTCTCCAGCACCAGCCGGCGCTTTTCCAGGGCACGGCCGAGATCGCCGAGCAGCGCCTCGGGGCTGAAGGGCTTTTCCAGGAAATCGTAGGCGCCCTGACGCATGGCGCTGACCGCCAGGGCGACGTCGCCGTGGGCGGTGAGCAGGATCACCGGCAGGTCGGGATCCAGCGCCTGCAGCCGGTCCAGCAGGGCCAGGCCGTCCATGCCGGGCATGCGCACGTCGCTGACCACCACGCCGGCGAAATCCGGCGTCACGGCCGCCAGGCAGTCTTCGGCGCGGGCGAACAGCCGCACCTGATGCCCCGACAGCTCCAGCCACTGGCGCACCGCTTCGCGGATGCTGGCTTCGTCGTCGACCAGATAGACCTGGGCTTGCATGGGGGCGTCCTCTCGCGGCCGGTGCGCCGCTACCTTGCCCTAAGGCTGGCGAGTGGTCGAGTCCCTAGCCGGGGCCCGGCAGCACCGGCAGCCCCAGACGGGCGCTGGCCCCGCCTTCGGGACGATTGCCCAGTTCGATGCGTCCGCCCAGGTGCTGGGCGACGGTCTGGACGATGGACAGCCCCAGGCCGGCGCCGTTGGCCGCGCCGCTGCTGTAGAAGCGTTCGAACAGCCGCGGCAGGATCTCCACTGGAATGCCGGGGCCCCGGTCGAGGATCTGGATCTCGGCCCAGCCGGCGCTGATCTCCAGCCGCACGCGGATCTCGCCGTCGGGGGGCGAGACATTGACCGCGTTGGTCAGCAGATTCTGCAGGGCGATGCCCAGCATGGCGCTGTCGCCGTGGACCTGCACGTGGGTGGCTTCGGCGTCGAGGCTGAGGTCCAGGCCCTTGTCGAGAATCCAGGGGCCCAGCTCCTCCAGGGTGGCGCTGAGGGCGGTGCGCAGGTCGAAGCGCTGCTCGGCGCTCCAGCTCGGCCGGGGCTCCAGCCGGGCCAGGATCAGCAGCTGATTGACCACCCGGGTCAGCCGATCGGTGCCGCTGACGACGAATTTCAGCGCCTCGTCGCGGGCCGCCGCGGTCTGCGCGGACAGGGCGTTCTGCGCATGCAGGCGCAGCACCGCCAGGGGCGTGCGCAATTCGTGGGCGGCGTCGGCGATGAAGCGGCGTTCGCGCTGCAGCAGTTGTTCGATCTGCAGCAGCAGGCGATTGAGCGCCGCCTGCATGGGTTCCAGTTCGCGCGGCAGCGGATCGAGCTGCAGCGGTTGCAGGGATTCCGGATCGCGGTGGCGGATCAGCCCGGCCATGCGCCGCAGCGGTTGCAGGCCCCAGCCGATGGCCAGCCAGGCCAGCAGCGACAGCAGCACCAGGCCGATCAGGTGCGGGGTGAGGGTATGGCGCAGGATGCGGCGGACCAGATCGGCGCGGACTTCCTCGCGCTCGCCGACCCAGAGCATCAGGTCGTGCTCGGGGTCGGGCAGCAGAAAGCCATACCAGGCCTCGCCCTCCAGGGTCTGTTCGGTGAAACCCGGGGTCGTCGGCATGCTGAAGAGGGGTGCGCTGGGCGAGCGCATCAGCGGGGCGCCGTGCGCGTTCCAGGCCTGGAAGGCCATCTTGGCCTCGTATCTGTGGCCATAGGGACTCTCCGTGGCTTCGGCCAGGGCCTGGGTGACACTGGCGTGCAGCGCCAGACGGCCTTCGCCGCGCGGGGCGGCGCGCAGCATGCCCTGCAGGATGCGCGCGCTCTGGGCCAGCTGGGCATCGTAGATCTCGCCGATCTCGCGCTGGCTGTCGTGGACGTTGGTCAGGGCGATCAGCAGGGTGCCGATCAGCAGCAGCGAGAGCACCAGGCCGACGGTGCGGCGGCGGATGGAGGTCATGGGCACTCGAGGCGGTAACCGATGCCCCTGACCGTGCGGATCAGGTCGGCGCGCAGCTTCTTGCGCAGGTTGTAGATGTGGACTTCCAGGGTGTTGCTTTCCACCCCCTCGTCCCAGCCGTAGAGCAGCCCCATGAGGCGATCACGACTGAAGATCTTGCCCGGATTGGCCAGCAGTTCGTGCAGCAGCTGGTATTCGCGCGGAGTGAGATTGACCGGCTGGGCGTCGAAGGTGACCCGGCGGGTGGCCGGGTCGAGGGCGATGCCGCCACCTTCGAGCTGGATCTGCGAGGGGCCGTTGCGGCGTCGCAGGAGGGCGCGCAGGCGGGCCTTGAGTTCCTTGATGTCGAAGGGCTTGACCAGGTAGTCGTCGGCGCCGGCGTCGAGGCCGGCGACCCGGTCCTCGGTGTCGTCGCGGGCGGTAAGGATCAGCACCGGGGTGGTCAGGCCGTTGGCGCGGCTCTGGCGCAGCACCTGGATACCGTCCAGGCGCGGCAGGCCGAGATCCAGCACCACCAGATCGAAGCCCTCTTCGCGCAGGGCATGGACGGCGCTTTCGCCGTCCTTGAGCCAGTCCAGGGTATAGCCCTCTTCCCGCAGACTGGTGCGGATGCCCTCGCCGAGGTCGGGATCGTCTTCGATCAGCAGCACGCGCATGGGGGCCTCGTCACTTCAGCTTCTGGTCGACGTCCTTGAGCAGCGCGGCGATTTCGCCCCGCCGTCCCTGGTCGGCCAGTTCGCGTCCGGGCCGGGGTGCGGCCTGCTGCGCCTTGAGCAGGGCGGCGCGGGCTTCGGCATAACGCTTCTGGCGATACAGGTGGTCGCCCCAGAAGTATAGGGTATCGATACCGTTGGGGTTGAGGGCGAGGGCCTGCTGCAGCAGACGATCGGCTTCGCTGGCGTCACCGAAGGCGATCGGCCAGCCGGGGACCCGGTCGTAGAGGGCGGCGAGACTGGTGTAGGCGGACCCCTGCAGCGCCTTGGGATCGAGCTTGAGCGCCTGCTCCAGGTCGGTGCGGGCTTCCTTGACCTTGCTCAGTGCACCCAGCCCGCCCTGGGCGCCGGCCCAGCTGCTGAGCACGATGCCCTGCCAGATCAGCGCCGGGGCCGACTGGGGGGCGGCCTGGGTGAAGGCGCGCGCCTCGCCGGCCAGCTGTTCGAAGGCGGCGGGCTTTTCGGTGCTGGGCAGGCGGTACTGGATCTCGGCCCAGCGCTGCTGGATCTGCGCCAGGCGCTGACCATCATCGGCCAGGGCGAAGGGGCTGGCGAGCAGCGCGGCGAGCAGCAGGCCGAGGGCCTTGCACGGGGACGTCATGGGTGTTTCTCCGGAGCGAGGGCGGGATCGATGAAGCGGCGGATCACCGGCAACTGGCGGCGCAGGGCGCGATCCACCAGGCCGGGCAGCAGGCCGTTGAGACGGACGAAGAGCTTTTCCGGCCAGCCGAGATAGAGCTCCTGGCGATCCTCGACCAGCGCGCGGATCACCGCGCCGGCGACCATGGCGGGTTCGTCCACCTGGCTCTTGAGCGCCTGGTTCACGGCCATGGCCGCCGGACTGTTCATCGCCGTGCGGGTGGCGCGGGGCGCCACGTAGAGCACCCGGATGCGGGTATCGGCCAGCTCCCGGCGCAGGGCCTGGGTGAAGCCGCGCAGGGCGAACTTGCTGGCGCAATAGGGCGCATAGCCGGGATAGCCGATGGAACCCAGGGTGGAGCCGACATGGGCGATCACCGCTCGTGGCTGGCGGCGCAGCAGCGGCAGCAGCAGACGGGTCAGCTGGATGGCAGCGCCGATGTTGATCGCCAGCAGGTTGTCGATGGCGTCTTCGTCGAGGGCTTCGAGCAAGGCGAAGCTGTTGCTGCCGGCGGCGTTGAGCAGCACGTTGACGTCCTGGCCGCGACTGGCCTCGGCCAGCACCGCCTGGCGATCGGCCCGGCGGGTGAGGTCGGCGTCGAGCAGGCGCAGCCGGCCGCCCAGGCGCTCGGCCAGGGGTTGCAGGGCACGGGTGTCACGGGCCACCGCCAGCACCTGGGCGCCGCCGGCGCAGAGCTGTTCCACCAGCGGCAGGCCGATGCCGCCGCTGGCCCCGGTCAGCAGGATGCGGCACTCAGGCAGCTGCATGGCGCTGCTCCGGTTGCTGGCCGGCGCCGGGCAGGGCGCGGAACATGTCGGCATAGAGGCGATAGACCACCTTGGACACGCGGATCACCGCGGCCTGGTCGGCCGGATCGTCCAGGCGATCCATCAGCTGGCGATAGGTCGCCATGTGCTCCTGGTCGAGGCTGCCGTGGGAATCCAGATAGCTGAAGGCGGTAGCCGGCAGGCCCAGCTGGCCGCGGATGGCGCCGGCCGCCTGGGTGGCCAGGGCGATGCTGGTGCCTTCGAGCACATTGACCATGCCGAACAGGCCGACCGGGTTGTCGCGGGCGATGAAGTCGTAGAGATAGGCCACCATCAGCTCGATGGACAACTCGGGGCGGCTGGCGCGCACGGCCTCGGCGTCGCCTCCGCAGGCGGCGATGTCATTGAGGATCCACTGGTCGTGGCCGTATTCCTCCTCGATGTATTCGCAGACCGCGCCGCGCAGCCATTCCAGCCGCGCCGGCAGGCGGGCGCCGCAGGCCATCATCAGCGGCGCGGTGTGGCGGACGTGGTGATAGGCCTGGCCGAGAAAGGCGATATAGCTCTCCAGGGCGACGTCACCGCTCAGGGCGGCACGGATGATGGGCACCTCGAACAGCGCCTGGCGTTCCGCGGCGGTTTCGGCTTGCAGGGTGGCGAAGAAACTCATGGGTGTATCTCCAGAAGGTCCGAGAGCAGGGCCGCGTGGTGCGCCTGGATGGCGTCGCGGCGAAGGCGTCCGGTCGCGGTGAGCAGGCCGTTGGCGGGGGTGAAGGGTTCGGCGAGGCGGCGCCAGGCACCGATGCGGGCGTAGTCGGGCAGGCGCTGGTTGAGGCAGGCGACCTGATCGGCGAGAAAACTGTCGGGCAGGTCCGGCTGGCGCGGCCAGAGCAACGCCACCAGGTGCCGGGCGCCTTCGCCCTGGACATAGGCCTGGGCGATGGGGCCGCCCTGGGTGAGTTCGGCCTCGATCCAGCCCGGGTCGACGTTGCGTCCCGAGGCCAGGCTGAACTGGTGTTTCTTGCGCCCGCGCAAATAGAGGTAGCCGTCGGCGTCGAATTCGCCGAGATCGCCGGTGGCCACCTCGTCGGTGGCGCTGCCGGGCTCGCCCAGGTAGCCGGCGAAATCGACGCCGCCGACCAGCACCTCGCCGTCGGCGGCCAGGCGCAGGCGGACGTGGGGCAGGGGCTGGCCGACGCTGCCCGGGCGGTTGGCGTCAGGGCGATTGAGGGCCACCACCGAGGCGCATTCCGACAGGCCATAGCCCTGGAACACCGGCAGGCCCAGGGCGCTGGCGCGGGTCAGCAGGGCCGCGCTCAGCGGTGCCCCACCCACGGCGGCGAAGCGCAGCGGGTCCAGGCGCAGCAGGCCACGCTCGCCCAGTTCCACGAGTCCCTGCAACAGCTGCGGCATGAGGATCAGACTGTGCGGCTGGCGCTGCTGCAGGCAGGCGGCCAACTGTGCCCAGTCGATTCCGGCGGAACCGCTGACGCCCTGGTCGGTGCCCTTGAGCACCACCACCTCGGCACCGGCCAGCAGCGCGGCATAGACCCCGAGATTTTCCAGCAGGATGCCCAGCGACAGGAGCACCTGATGGCGCTCGGGCGCCAGCGGTCGGCTAACGGCTTCCAGGCTGGCGGCCACCCGCAGCAGTTGCCCAGCCTTCAGGCAGACGCCCTTGGGCGTGCCGGTGGTGCCGGAGGTATAGGTGAGCTTGGCGGTGTCCGCCGGCAGCGGGGCGCGGGCCGAGGCCGGCCGCTGCCAGCCGCCGGCGCCCGCGGTGAAGCCTGCCGCGGCCCATTCCGCGGTGCGCTCGGGGCGTCCCAGTAGGAGATCGGCGCCGCAGTCGCGCAGGACGTGAGCACGCTGCGCGGGACTGAAGAAGTCCGGCAGGGTCACGCAGGGCAGCCCGGCGCGCAGGGCGGCCAGGTCCCAGGCCAGCAATTCGGGGCCGTTGGGCAGGTCCAGCGCCAGCCGCTGGATCTCGTGCTCGCGCAGCCAGGCGGCGCGGGCGGTGACCTCCTGCAGCAACCGGGCATAGCTCCAGGTCTCGTGACTGCCGATCAGCGCCGGCCGGTCGCCGTGCCAAACGTGGCGCTCCAGGGTGGTGAAGAAATCTACGACGGAGCGGGCTTCAGGCGACATGGCAGTCTTCCTCGCCAAGGGTGGGAAGGCCCAGGCGGGCGAAGATGCCGGCCTGCAGCAGCTGGTGATAGCCCTGGTGGATGTCGCCGGCGCAGACCTGGGGATCGTTGGCGTAGTAGGAGCCCCAGCTCTCGCGTTCGGCGCCCAGGCAGGCCGGATCGGCCGCGCCCAGTACCTGGGGCGCCAGACCGAGGCGATGAAAGCTGTTGATCAGGCGGGTGGGGCCGGTGAAGGTGACCCAGCGCCGGCCGCTGCGGGCCAGCAGCCAGGTGGTGACGACGATCAGCAGGCGCGCCTGGCCAGGGCCCAGCGCCGCCAGATTGCCGACCTCCACCACCTCCGCGCGATCGATCGGCCGGCCGAGCGCCGCCGCCACGTGGGTCTCCACCGGCTGCGGCAGATAGCGTTCGAGAAACAGCGGCTGGTCGAGGGCGGGGCGGATGCCCACCGCCGCCTGCAGCTCGCCTTCGGCATCGCGCAGGGCGAGCAGCAGCGGCAGGAAGTGGCTGATGCGGGCGCCATGCTCCAGGGCGAAACGGGCGCCGATGAAGGCCTCGGTCGTCTGGCGACCGGGCGCCTCGAGCGGCTCCAGGCGGGCCAGCAGCGAACCGCTGCGATCGGCCAGGGTAAAACCTTGCGGGGACTGCCAAGTCACGTCGAGCATCGCGACCTCTCCAGGGGAATGCGAGATGCAGTCTTGGCGGTCAAGCTGAAGGCAATCTGAAGCGCCGCTTCATCGCAGCTTCAGGTTGCCCGGCTAGGGTCGCGCTCTGTATTCCCTGGCGGAGCCCTGCCATGTCCGAAGAAGAGACCCTTGCTGCCGCTCCCGAGGAGTCGGCCGACAGCCACTGGCCACTGGTCCGGATCCTCGCCGGCGTCCTTGCCAGCGCCCTGCTCGGTGGCGTCGGCCTGCCGCTTCTGGATGCCACCCGCGGTCCCTGGGATGCGGCGACCCTGTTGGTGACCGGGCTGCTCGGCTGGGGCTTCGCCCTGCTGGTGACGCTTTGCGTGCGCTAGGCCGCTGACGCCGGCGCGGCCGGCAGCCGCAAGGCGAAGACCGCGCCCTCCACAGCGTTGCTGGCCGTCAGGCTGCCGCCCTGGGCCTGGACGATGGCCGAGGACACCGCCAGGCCCAGCCCGAGGCCTTCGCCGACCGGCTTGGTGGTGAAGAAGGGATCGAACACCTGGTCGAGGTGCTCGGCGGCGATACCGCCGCCGTTGTCGGCCACCTCCAGCAACCAGTGTTCGCCTTCCTGCGCGAGGCTGACCCGGACCTGCGGTCGGGGTCGCTCCGCCACGGCGTCCAGGGCGTTGCGCAGCAGGTTGACCAGCACCTGCTCCAGGCGGATGGGATCGCCCAGCAGCCAGGCCGGACGCGGCAGCTCCAGGATCAGCTCCACGGCCAGCTCGGCGCGGCGCGCCTCCAGCAATTCCAGCGCCTGGTCCACCACCCGGGCCAGATCGACCCGTTCACGCAGGCCGGCGGGGGTCTTGCGCGCATAGGTCTTGAGGTGGGCGGTGAGGCCGCTCATGCGGGTCAGCAGGCCATCGAGGCGCTCCAGGGCGGCGCGGGCTTCGTCCAGCCGAGCGTGATCCAGCAGCAGGCGCAGACTCGCCAAGTGCATGCGCTGGGCGGTGAGCGGCTGGTTGAGTTCGTGCACCAAGGCCGCCGACATCTGCCCCAGGGCGGCCAGCTTGGCGGCCTGCACCAGGCCGTCCTGGGCGGTGCGGAGTTCCGCGGTGCGGGCCTCCACCAGTTGCTCCAGCTCCAGGCGACTGCGCTGGCGCAGGCGCTGCAGGCGGCGCCGTTGCGCCCACAGGAGACCGGCGCAGACCAGCAGCAGCCAGGCGCAGGCGGCGGCCAGCGCCGCGCCCGGGCCGCCACCCTGCAGGTCGCGGGTGGGCCGCAGCAGGTGCAGGGTCCAGCCTTCGCTGGGCAGCGGCAGGCTGTCCCAGAGGTAGTCGGCGCTGCCTTCGGGCGCCTCGATGTGGGCCACCTGGCGCTGCTCGCCGAGCACCCGCTGCTGGCGATAGGGCAGGAGTTGCAGGGTGCGCCTGTCGTACTGGCGGGTGGTGGCCAGTTCGGCGCGCTCGGCCGGGGTCAGCTCGCGCAGCAGGCGATAGCGCCAGGCCGGGCGATTGGCGGCAAAGACCACGCCGCGCGCATCGCTCACCAGCAGGACCTCGGGATGCTCGCCCCAGCGGGCCTCGATGGCGGGGAATTCCAGCTTGACCACCACCGCGCCGAGAAAGCGCCCCTGGGCGTCCAGCACCGCATGGGAGAGGAAATAACCGGGAATGCCGGTGGTGACCCCCACGGCATAGAAGCGGCCGCTGCCGCCGGCGAGGGTCTCGCGAAAATAGGGCCGGAAACCGTAGTTGTGGCCGACATAGCTGGTGGGCAGCCGCCAGTTGCTGGCGCCGATGGCCAGGCCGCTGCGATCCAGCAGCTCCAGGGTCGAGGACTGGGCGGCGGTATTGAGTCTTTCCAGCTTGAGATTGAGGCGCTCGGTGGCGGCGGCATCGGGCGGGGTGGTGAGCGCGGCGATCAGCTCCGGATCCTGGGCCAGCACCGTCGGCAGGGCGCGAAAGCGGTCGATCAGGGTCTGCAGGCCGCTGGCATGCAGGCGCAGCTGCTCCTGGCCAAGCAGACTGGCCTCGGCCAGGCTCGCCTGTTCGGCGCGGTGCCAGGCCTGGCTGCCCAGCAGCAGGCAGCCGAGCAGGGCGAGCAGCAGGACCGGCAGCAGGCGCAGGGCTGGAGGCATGACAGGGGACCGTGACCGGGATGGCCGGACGATAGCACGGCGGGGAGGGGACGGCTCAGGCCGAGGCGGCGGTGCGCTGGGCGATCTGTTCGGGCTGGAAATCGCAGGTGAAGCAGCTGCCCTCGCCGGGCACGCTGTGGATGTCCAGGCCGCCGCGATGGCGGATCAGCACGTGCTTGACGATGGCCAGGCCCAGGCCCGTCCCGCCGGTGCTGGAGGCGCGGCTGGCGTCGAGGCGATAGAAGCGCTCGGTCAGGCGCGGCAGGTGGCGGGCGTCGATGCCGGGCCCGTTGTCCTGCACCGCGACGTGGGCACCCTCGGCGTCCTGCCAGGCGCGCACCCGCACCTCGCCGCCTTCGGGGCTGTACTTGACGGCATTGAACACCAGGTTGGAAAAGCAGCTGCGCAATTCGGTCTCGCTGCCCAGCAGCGCCAGGCCCGGTTCGCACTCCAGGCTCAGGCGGTGGCCCACGGCGCCGGACAGGGCACGGCCATCCTGCAGGATGGAGGCGAGCAGCGGCTCCAGGCCCACCGGGCGGTTGTCGGCGGGATAATCGGTGGCTTCCAGGCGTGCCAGCAGCAGCAGGTCGTCGATGGTGTGCTGCATGCGTCCGGCCTGCTGCTGCATCTGCCCCAGCGCCCGCCGCCAGCGCGGAGTGGCGTGGTCGGCATTGTCCAGCAGGGTCTCCAGGTAGCCGGTGATGACCGTCAGCGGGGTGCGCAATTCATGGGAGACGTTGGCGACGAAATCCTTGCGCATCTGTTCCAGCTGGTGGAGGCGGGTCACGTCGCGCACCAGCAACAGCCGATCGCCTTCGCCGAAGCGGGTGACCAGGATGTGCAGGTATTCATCGTCGTTGAGCGGCGAGGCCAGTTCCAGCGGCTCGCCGTAGTCGCCGCCGAGAAAGTAGTCGGAAAAGCGCGGATGGCGCACCAGGTTGGTGATGGGCTGGCCGAGGTCCTGAGGCTGGCGCAGGCCGAGCAGGGTTTCCGCGGCGCGATTCCACCACTCCAGGTTGCCGTGGCGATCCACCAGGATGATGGCGTCGCGCAGGGCCTCGGTGGAGGCCTGGGCGCGGCCGATGACGGCGAGCAATTCCTCGCGCTGACGCTTTTCGTGGCGCTGGCGGCGATAGAGCCGGTCGAGCACCTCGCCCCATAGCCCCTCGGCTTCCGGCGGCGCGCCCGGGGCTTCGCTCAGCAGCCAGGCGTGCAGGCGCAGCAGGTGCCTGAGGGTGACCGCCAGATAGACCGCCAGTCCCAGGGCCACCGCCAGGCCGACATGGCCGAAGGGCCAGCCGGCCAGGGCGCAGCCGGCGACCACGGTCGCCAGCTGGGTGGCCAGACGGGAGCGCCAGTTGATGTTCACGGCGGCGGTGATCCCGCGTCAGAGTTTGGTGGAAAAGCGATACCCGGTGCCACGCACCGTCTGTACCAGGTTCTCGTAGGTCTCACCGAGCGCCTTGCGCAGGCGGCGGATGTGCACGTCCACGGTGCGCTCCTCGACATAGACGTTGCCGCCCCAGACCTGATCGAGCAGTTGGCCACGGGTGTAGGCGCGTTCCTGGTGGGTCATGAAGAACTGCAGCAGCCGGTATTCGGTGGGGCCCATCTCGGCGGGGGCGCCGTCGATGGTCACCCGGTGACTGATCGGATCGAGGATCAGGCCGTTGACCTCCAGCGGACCGTCGCTCTCCATGTGGCCGGTGCGGCGCAGCACGGCTTTCAGGCGCGCCACCAGCTCGCGGGGCGAGAAGGGCTTGGTGATGTAGTCGTCGGCGCCGGTTTCCAGTCCCTGGACCTTGTTGTCCTCGTCGCCCTTGGCCGTGAGCATGATGATGGGGATGGCGTCGGTCAGCTCGTCGCGCTTGAGGCGGCGGGCCAGTTCCAGGCCGGAGGTGCCGGGCAGCATCCAGTCGAGCAGGATGAGATCGGGCTTGCGATCGACGATCAGGGCGTGGGCGTCCTTGCTGTTGTCCGCCTCCAGGCATTCATAGCCCGCCATTTCCAGGGCCACGGCGATCATCTCGCGAATGGGCGCCTCATCGTCGACGATCAGGATGGATTTACCCGTCATGGAGCGCTCTGCCTCTCGAGTCCTTGCAATGTGCCGTGCATTAGATAGCGCCAATATTGCAGCTATGTGACAAGGCTGTCATATCTAACTTTTATCCCACAATATGGGATGACGTATCACATGTTGAGATTTGCCCGCGAGGCTTCTAGAGTGAAGGCCATGAACGACAACAATTCCAACAAGGGCGAAGCGCCCAGCGGGGCCCAGGCACTGTTTCGCGGCCTGGCCGTGCTCGAAGCCGTGGCCGCCGGGGCCGACAGCCTGGCCCAGGTCGGCGCCGCCATCGGCTGCACCCGCAGCACCACCCATCGGCTGGTCGCCGCCTTGACCCAGGCCGGCTATCTGCGCCATGACGGCGGGCGGCTGATCCTGGGCAGCCATCTCATCGCCCTCGGCTACCAGGCCCGTGAGCAACTGCCGCTGACCGGTGTGGCCCGGCCCCATCTGCAGCGCCTGGCCCAGCACTGTGGCGACACCGTGCACCTCGGCGTGCGCGAGGGTGGCGACGTGCTCTATCTCGACAAGCTGCCGGGCAGCCGGGGGCTGGAGATGAGATCCCGGGTCGGCCTGCGCATGCCGCTGGCGCTGACCGGGGTCGGCAAGGCGCTGATGCTCGATCTCGCCGAAAACGAGTGGGAAGCCCTCTACGGCGAAGGCGTGGCCCGGCGGACCGGCCAGCCCGGCCTGCGCGAGGACTTCCTGCCCTGGGCGGACTATTGCGCGCGGCTGCGGCGCCACGCCGCCGAGGGCTATGCCCTGGATCTGGAAGAGAACGAACTGGGCATCCGCTGCGTGGCCGCACCCATCCGCGGCGCCGACGGCGTCATCGTCGCGGCCCTGAGCGTGGCCAGTGCCATCCCCTACATGCCCGAGGCGCGGCTGCATGAACTGCAGCCCGAGGTCACTGCCTGCGCCCGGGCCATTTCCCGCGAACTCGGCTGGAGTCCCGCATGACCGCCACCCCGCACCTCATCGGCCTCGACTGGGGCACCTCGTCCCTGCGGGCCCAGCTGTTCGACGCCCAGGGCGCCGTGCTGGAAACCCGCAGCCGCCCCTGGGGCATCATGCATGTGCCGGATGGCGACTTCGCCGCGGCCTATCGCACCCTGGTGGGCGACTGGCGCGAGGCCCGGCCAAACCTGCCCGCCATCGCCTGCGGCATGGTCGGCAGCCGCGGTGGCTGGCGCGAGGTGCCCTATGCCGACTGCCCGGCCGACGTCCACAGCCTGGCCGCCGGCCTGCTGCGCCTGGACACCGGTTGCGGCGAGCTTCATCTGGTCCCCGGGGTGATGCAGCGCGGCGCCTTGCCCAACGTCCTGCGCGGCGAGGAAACCCAGGTGTTCGGCGCCCTCGAACTGGAGCCGGACCTGGCCGCCGAAGCCCTGCTGGTATTGCCCGGCACCCACAGCAAGTGGGTGCGGGTGCGTGACGGTCGCCTGACCGACTTCGCCACCTACATGACCGGCGAGCTGTTCGCCGTCCTGCGCGAGCATTCCATCCTCGGGCGTCCGGCTGCCGAAGCCGGTCCCGAGGCCAGCGCCGAAGCCTTCCGCCTGGGCCTGGTCACCGCCCGTGATGCCGGCGCCGAGGGCCTATTCGGCCGGCTCTTCACCGCTCGCAGCCGGGTGCTGGCCGGCGAACTGGGCGCGGCGCACAGCCTCGACTACCTGTCCGGCCTGCTGATCGGCGAAGAGCTGCGCAGCCAGGTCGCCGCCCTTGCCGGCGCCCCCTGCCCACCCCTGGTGCTGATCGGCGACGCGACGCTCTGCCAGCGCTATCGCGACGCCCTGGCGCTGTTCGATATCCACCAGGTCCGCCTGCTGGAGCAGGCCACCCGTGCCGGGCTCTGGCGCCTGGCCCAGGCCGCCGGCCTGCTCCCCACCTCTGGAGGCTCCCATGCTTGAACCCTATCTCAAGGACCTGCCGCTGATCGCCATCCTGCGCGGCGTCACCCCGGACGAAATCGTCGCGGTCGGCCGTGCCCTGTACGACGCCGGCTTTCGCGTCATCGAGATCCCGCTCAACTCGCCGCAGCCCTACGAGAGCATCCGCCGACTGACCGCCGAGCTGGGCGAAAGCTGCCTGATCGGCGCCGGCACCGTGCTCACCGAGGCCCAGGTGGCCGAGGTGGCCGCCGCCGGTGGTCGGCTGATCGTCTCGCCCAACGCCAACCTGGCGGTGATCCGTGCCAGCAAGGCTGCCGGCCTGGTCAGTGCCCCCGGCGTGGCCACCCCCTCGGAAGGCTTCGCCGCCCTCGACGCCGGTGCCGACAGCCTCAAGCTGTTTCCCGCCGAGCAACTCGGCCCGGCGGTGGTCAAGGCCTGGCGCGCGGTGTTTCCCAAGGCGCTGGCGCTCTTGCCGGTGGGCGGCATCACCCCGGACAACATGGGCCCCTACGTGGCCGCCGGCGCCAACGGCTTCGGCCTCGGCTCGGCGCTGTACAAGCCGGGCCTGAGCGCCGCCCAGGTCAGCGCCAATGCCCAGGCCTTCGCGGCGGGATGGCGGGCGGTAAAGAACGCTTAAAGCTCGCGGTCCATGACCGCGAGCTGCCCAATCCCTCGATTCCAATAATTACTGTCGAGATTCCCACACCATGAAGATCACCAAACTCACCACCTATGTCGTCCCGCCGCGCTGGTGCTTTCTCAAGATCGAGACCGACGAGGGCATCCACGGCTGGGGCGAACCCGTGCTGGAAGGCCGCGCCCACAGCGTGGCGGCGGCGGTCGAGGAACTGGCCGACTACCTGATCGGCAAGGACCCGCGCAACATCGAAGACCACTGGACGGTGCTCTATCGCGGCGGCTTCTATCGCGGTGGTGGCATCCACATGAGCGCCCTGGCTGGCATCGACCAGGCGCTGTGGGACATCAAGGGCAAGGCCCTGGGCGTCCCGGTGCACGAATTGCTCGGTGGCCAGGTGCGCGACAGCATCCGCGTCTATTCCTGGATCGGCGGCGACCGCCCGGCGGAGACCGCGGCCCAGGCCCTGGAGCGCCAGGCCAAGGGGTTCACCGCCATCAAGATGAACGCCAGCGAAGAGATGCAGTTCGTCGACACCTACGACAAGGTCGACCAGGTGATCGCCAACGTCGCCGCCATCCGCGACGCCTGCGGTCCGCACTTCGGCATCGGCGTGGATTTCCATGGCCGGGTGCACAAGCCCATGGCCAAGGTGCTGGTGAAGGAGCTGGAGCAGTTCCGCCTGATGTTCATCGAGGAACCGGTGCTCAGCGAGCACCACGAGGCGCTCAAGGAGATCGCCCTGATGAGCAACACGCCCATCGCCCTGGGCGAGCGGCTGTACTCGCGCTGGGACTTCAAGCGCATCCTCCAGGAAGGCTACGTCGACATCCTGCAGCCCGATCCGTCCCATGCCGGCGGCATCACCGAGACACGCAAGATCGCCAACATGGCCGAGGCCTATGACGTGGCCATCGCCCTGCATTGCCCCCTTGGCCCCATCGCCCTGGCGGTCAACCTGCAGCTGGACGCCAACTGCTACAACGCCTTCATCCAGGAGCAGAGCCTGGGCATCCACTACAACCAGGGCAACGACCTGCTGGACTACATCAAGAATCCCGAGGTCTTCGACTACGCCGATGGCCACGTGAAGATCCCCCAGGGACCGGGGCTGGGCGTCGAGGTCAACGAGGAGTTCGTCAAGGAACAGGCCGCCATCGGCCATCGCTGGCGCAATCCGATCTGGCGTCACAAGGATGGCAGTTTCGCCGAGTGGTAAATCTTCGATTCAACGCTGCTGCGCTTGCCGGAGCGGCGTTGAAAGCCGGTTCGAAATGCTCATGCACTCGATGTGCACTCCGCTTTCTCACCGGTTTTCGCCTTGCTCCGCCTGCCCTCGCGACGCGTTGCTTTCGAAGATTGGCGCCGCTGCTCCCTCACCCCAACCCTCTCCCCAAGGGAGAGGAGGCAAGAGCAGGAGCGCGGGACTCGATCTCCGCACCGACCATTCCCTCTCCCCTTGGGAGAGGGCCAGGGTGAGGGCCGCTGCGGCGCCCTGAACCCCAGACCGCAACAACGCTCGCCACAACGTCAATTACAGGACCCGAGCCATGCCAACCCCTACCCAGGCCTCCCCGGCGGCCGCCGCGGCCGCGCCGACCCTGGCCAAGCCCAGCCGGGCGCGCTTCTTCATCATGACGCTGCTGTTCGTCACCGTGGTGATCAACTACCTCGACCGCAGCAACCTCTCCATCGCCGCCCCGCACCTGGCCCAGGACCTGGGCATCGAGCCGGTGCACATGGGGCTGATCCTCTCGGCCTTCGGCTGGACCTACGCCGCCATGCAGATCCCCGGCGGCTGGCTGGTGGACAAGGTCGCCCCGCGCATCCTCTATCCGGTGGCCATCGCGCTCTGGTCGCTGGCCACCATCGGCCTGGGTTTCGTCGGCAGCTTCATCGGCGTGATCATCCTGCGGCTCGCCGTGGGCGCCCTGGAGGCACCGGCCTATCCGATCAACAACCGGGTGGTCACCACCTGGTTTCCCGAGCGCGAGCGGGCCACCGCCATCGGCTTCTACACCTCCGGCCAGTTCGTCGGCCTGGCCTTCCTCACCCCGGTGCTGATCTACCTGCAGCAGACCTTTGGCTGGCACATGGTCTTTGTCGTCACCGGCGGCGTCGGCCTCCTCTGGGCGGTCATCTGGTACGGGATCTATCGCGAACCCAAGGATTTCCGCGGCGCCAACGCCGCCGAGGTCACGCTGATCCAGGAAGGTGGCGGTCTGGTCGATCTGGAGCAGAAGAATCGCAGCCGCGCCGCCTTCCAATGGCGTGACCTCTGGAGCGTGCTCAACAAGCGCAAGCTCTGGGGCATCTACATCGGCCAGTTCTGCCTCAACTCCACCCTCTGGTTCTTCCTCACCTGGTTCCCTACCTACCTGGTGAAATACCGCGGCATGGACTTCATCAAGGCCGGCTTTCTCGCCTCGCTGCCGTTCCTGGCCGCCTTCCTCGGCGTGATCTGCTCGGGCCTGCTGTCGGACTGGCTGGTCCGCCGCGGCGCCTCCGTGGGCCTGGCGCGCAAACTGCCGATCATTGGCGGCCTGCTGATCTCCACCAGCATCGTCGGCGCCAACTTCGTCGACTCGCCCGCCTTGATCATCGCCTGCCTGGCGCTGGCCTTCTTCGGCAACGGCCTGGCCTCCATCACCTGGTCGATGGTCTCGGCCATGGCGCCGGAGCGACTGATCGGCCTCACCGGCGGGATGTTCAACTTCATCGGCAACCTCTCGGCCATCTGCGTGCCCATCGTCATCGGCTTCCTGGTCAAGGACGGCAGCTTCGCCCCGGCCATCGCCTTCATCGGCGTGACCGCGCTGATCGGCGCCCTCTGCTACGGTCTGGTGGTGGGCAAGGTGGAACGTCTGCCCGAATAAGGGCGACTAAAGAAGCGCTCGCAGGAGGCGCCTCCCGTCCTGGATGCGGAGGCGCTCTGCCACCGGCCTTGCCGGACCCATAACGACAACAAAGGAGTCTCCTCATGCCTCTCGCCCGCCGCACCTTTCTTGGCGTGTCCCTGGCCGCCTCGGCCGGTCTGGTCGCCAGTCGCGCCCTGGCCGACGACAAATTCGGTCTCACCCGCAACTGGGAAGGCAAGCCGCCCATTGTCATGCCCGATCCCGCCTGGGAGATCCACGACCAGGCCTTCAAGGGCCGCCTGGGCAATGCCTTCGTCGAGCGGCTGTG
Source organism: Pseudomonas sp. PS02302 (assembly GCF_029959585.1). Lineage (NCBI taxonomy): Bacteria > Pseudomonadati > Pseudomonadota > Gammaproteobacteria > Pseudomonadales > Pseudomonadaceae > Pseudomonas > Pseudomonas sp. PS02302. The sequence continues at coordinate 29,802 of NZ_JASCON010000041.1, read as the reverse complement.
GTCCGGCGGTCTCTGGACCGAAGGGCCGGTATGGATGGCCGACTGGCGCTGCCTGCTGTTCAGCGACATCCCCAATGCCCGGGTGATGCGCTGGAGCGCCGACGACGGCCATGTGAGCGTCTATGACGACCAGTCCCACAACGCCAATGGCCATACCCGTGATCGCGAGGGCCGGTTGATCAGCTGCGAGCACGACAGCCGCCGCGTCACTCGCCGCGAGTTGAACGGCAGCGTCACGGTGCTGCTCGACCGCTTCGACGGCAAGCCGCTGAACGCCCCAAACGACGTGGTGGTCGGCGCCGATGGCGCCATCTGGTTCACCGATCCGGGCTACGGCATCCTCGGCGCCTACGAGGGCCACAAGGCCGAATTCGAGCTGCCCACCAACGTCTATCGCATCGACCCCCAGGGCAAGGCCACGGTGGCGGCGGGGGATTTCGGCCGCCCCAATGGCCTGGCCTTCGCCCCCGACGGCAAGCGGCTCTACATCAGCGACACCGCTGGCGGCGGCAATCCCGGCAAGCCCAACCACCTGCGTGCCTTCACGCTGAAGGATGACGGCACCCTGAGCGGCGGCGAGGTGCTGATCGATGCCAAGGAGCAGGGCGTGATCGACGGTTTCCGCGTCGACAGCGACGGCAATCTCTGGTGCAGCTGGGCCGGCTCGGCCGAGCAGAACAGCGTGCGGGTCTTCAATCCGAGCGGTCAGCCGCTGGCCACCCTGCACCTGCCGGAAACCGTCTCCAACGTCGAATTCGGCGGCCTCAAGGGCAATCGCCTGTTCATCACCGGCGGCGGTTCGCTCTATGCCACCTATGTGAACGCCCAGCCCGCGCGGCTCTGGTAAGGGCCTCTCACCGGCCGAACCAAGGGTCGTTGGACAGGTCTGTAACAAGCGGATACGGAACGACCCGCGACAACAAGATCGCCCACAAGGCGAGCGAGGAGCCTCAGTCATGAGCAACACCACTACCAATGCCGACGGTCACGTCACCGAAAAGGCCCAGCCCAAGGCGATCTTCGCCTGCTTGATGGCCGCCCTGGCCGGTCTGATGTTCGGCCTCGACATCGGCGTCATTTCCGGCGCCACCAAATTCATCCAGCAGGAATTCCAGATCTCCGATCAGGTGATCGAATGGATCGTCTCCAGCATGATGGCCGGTGCCGCCCTGGGCGCCCTCGGCGCCGGCTCGCTGTCGGCCAAGCTGGGTCGCAAGAAGTCGCTGATGCTGGGCGCCGTGCTGTTCGTGATCGGCTCGATCCTCTGTGGTCTGGCCACCTCGCCGACCATGCTGATCTTCGCCCGCTTCCTGCTCGGCCTGGCCATCGGCATCGCCTCCTTCACCGCGCCGCTGTACCTGGCCGAGGTGGCTCCGGAAAACATCCGCGGCTCGATGATCTCGCTGTACCAGCTGATGATCACCGCCGGCATCCTGCTCGCCTTCCTCTCCAACACCGCCTTCAGCTACTACGAAGCCTGGCGCTGGATGCTCGGCATCATCGCCATCCCCGGGGTGCTGTTCCTGATCGGCGTCTTCGCCCTGCCCGACAGCCCGCGCTGGCTGATCATGGCGGGTCGCCGCGAGGAAGCGATCAAGGTCCTGCACCGGCTGCGCGGTGACGAAAAGGTCATCCAGCAGGAGGTTGCCGAGATCGAAGAGCAGCTCAAGGTCCCGCAAAAGGGCTGGTCGCTGTTCAAGGAGAATCCCAACTTCCGCCGCTCGGTAGGCCTGGGCGTACTCCTGCAGGTGGTGCAGCAGTTCACCGGCATGAACGTGGTGATGTACTACGCGCCGCGCATCTTCGAAGGCATGGGCTACGACACCGCCGCCCAGATGTGGTTTACCGCCGCGGTCGGTCTGACCAACGTGCTGGCCACCTTCATCGCCATCTTCCTGGTCGACAAGTGGGGCCGCAAACCCATCCTCTATACCGGTTTCGTGGTCATGGCCGTGGGCCTGGGCGTGGTCGGCACCATGCTCGGCATGGGCAACCTGAGCCATGGTCAGCAGACCTTCACCGTGGTCATGCTGCTGATCTTCATCGTCGGCTTCGCCATGTCGGCCGGTCCGCTGATCTGGACCCTGTGCTCGGAAGTCCAGCCGCTCAAGGGGCGCGACTTCGGCATCGGCTGCTCCACCTTCACCAACTGGATCGCCAACATGATCGTCGGCGCCACCTTCCTGACCATGCTGGGCACCCTGGGGCAGGGCACCACTTTCTGGATCTATGCCGGACTGAACGTGGTGTTCATCTTCCTGGTGTTCCTGCTGGTACCGGAAACCAAGGGTGTCACCCTGGAACGCATCGAACGCAATCTGATGCAGGGCAAGCGCCTGCGCGATCTCGGTCAGTAGCTTCGCGCGCAACAAAAAAACGCCCGGCAATGCCGGGCGTTTCTATTAGCGATCCCAGTGCTTGTGTCTGTGCTTGGCGTGCTTCCAGCCCTTGCCGGGATGGTCGCGATAGCGGCGATCGTCGCGGCCGCTGTCGCCCAGGTTGTTGCCCAGGGCACTGCCGGCACCGCCACCCAGGGCCGCGCCGACCAGGCCACCGGTGCTGCCACCGACTCTATTGCCGATCACGTTGCCGCCCGCCGCGCCCAGACCGCCGCCGATGGCGGCCTCGGTCCGATTGCGCCGGTCAGCGCCCAGTACACCACCTGCTGCACCGCCCACGCCGGCACCGATGGCCGCACCGGTACTGCCGCCGACCTGCTGGCCGACCAGAGTACCGAGCACACCACCCACGGCGCCGCCGAGTCCGGCTTCGGTATTGCCCGCATAAGCCGGGGCAACGCCCGCCAGGGCAAGCAACAAGAACAGGGCTGAAGGTTTCATGGAGTCCACTCCGTGGTAGAGACGAGCCGATCCTCGGCAAAAATCGCTGCCCTGGCAAGTACCGAACGGTCGTTTGAATGGTAAAGGTTGTCTTTACCCAATCCTTTGATTTCCCTGAACAAACCTATACGCGAAGAGCGGGTCTCGCACCTTTGATGGCGTCTGGAACAGGGTCTGCAGCCTGGCGCGAGCTGGTCTAGACTCAAGACGATCGCGCTGCCAGGGGGGACTCCATGATCCGCGCTCGTCTGTTGTCTGGCTGTCTCCTATTTCTTGCCAGTGCCAGCGTCTCGGCCTGGGAATACACCCTCATCGCCCCCGACAAGCCGGTGCAGAACTGGAGCATCAGCAGCGATCGCCTGGGTCTGCGCGATGGCCTGGTCTTTACCGTCGGCATGCACCGCCTGAGTGGCGGGCGCCAGGAGGGCTCGGTGCTGATCGAGATCGATACCGGCGCTATGCAACTCACCGTGGTGGCGACCCGCGGCATGAACGTCTTGCGCGCCCAGGCCGGCACCCTGCGACTGGGCTGGGATTCCCCGGTACGCGAGGTGGTCAATCCGGCCTTCGTCAATCTGGAAAGCCGCAATGGCCTGGGCTGGCTGGAAGGCTTCAACGAACTGGTGGCGCGTGCCGGTTTCGAGTGGGTCGGCCATCCGGGCCTGGACCGGGGGCAACTGCTGACCCTGCATGGTCGGGCCAGCTACCTGCCGGCCAGCCAGGTGGTGCTGACCATCGACGAACAGCCGCCGCACCGCATCAGCCTCAGGGGCGTGCTGCACGAAGAGGCCTTCAAGCAGGCCAACTTCCGCATCGACACCGAACTGGTTACCCACGCGGGGGCCACCGGTTTCACCCTGCACGACCGCCTGACCAACCAGGGGGCGCATACCGCCGAGTACCAGGTGCTCTATCACAGCAACTTCGGTCCGCCGCTGCTCGGCGAGGGCTCCCGGTTCGCCGCTCCGGTGCGGGAGGTGTCACCCTTCGATGCGCGGGCACGCCAGGAGCTGGGGGAATGGCAGGCCTATCGCGCGCCCACGCCGGGCTATGGCGAGACGGTCTACAACCTCTATCCCTGGGGCGACGATCAGGGGCGCAGCCTGGCGGTGCTGCACGATCGCAGTGCCCACCAAGGCGTGGCGCTGGCCTTCAATGTGCGGGAGCTGCCGGTCTTCACCCTGTGGAAGAACACCGATGCCACGGCCCAGGGCTATGTCACCGGCTTGGAACCGGGCACCAGCTTTTCCTACAACCGCGGCCAGCAGCGGGCGCTGGGGCTGGTGCCGCGGATCGAAGCCGGCGGCACGCGCGACTTCACCCTCGATTATCGGTTGCTGGCCACCGCCGCCGAGGTCCGGCAGGCGTTGGCGCAGGTCGAAGGCATTCGCCACGGACGGCCGACCAGGGTGCGGGAGGCGCCGCTGGCCCAGGAGCCCTAGCGGTAGGGCTAGCGCCGCGCGGGCAACGGCCGGGTGCGACCGCTGCCATCGATGGCGACAAAGACGAACACCGCCTCGGTCACCTTGCTCCATTCGCTGGACAGCGGATCGTCGCTCCAGACCTCGATGAGGATCTGGATGGAGCTGCGGCCCACCTCCAGGGTGTTGGTATAGAAGGAGAGCTGTGCGCCCACGGGCACCGGCGTCATGAAGGCCATGCGGTCGATGGCCACCGTGGCCACGCGGCCAGCCGCCAGGCGACTGGCCATGGCGCTGCCGGCCAGGTCCATCTGGGCCACCAGCCAGCCGCCGTAGATGTCGCCGAAGCCGTTGGTCTCGCGGGGCAGAGCGGTGATCTGCATGGCCAGGTCGCCCTGGGGGATGGGATCTTCTTGTTCGAGCTCTTCGATCATGACAGGGCCCTCGGGAGCCCGGATAGGTAGGTAACGTTCAGCATCTGCACGCAAGAATGCTGCCAATCTCTCTGGGGAGATCGTTAGGGGGCTACAGTATAACGCCTGGGGCAGGGCGGCTCGACCGCTTTTGCACCAGCATGGAACAGTCATAGCTCGGCAGATGAGCCCTGAATGGGCACTGAATGAATAGCGGAAATTCCTTGCAGATTTGTTATCGTGGAGACCGTGCACGGCCAGGCAATCCAGAGGGTCGTGCACGTCCGATGATCAGGTAATGATCGGTAGACCTGCTGCTGCCGTGCTCCACAAGAGCGCAGGCGGCGCGGTGCAGGTCCGGCGCCCATCCGGCGACCCGCCCGATCCCTGCCAGCCGCCCCAGGCGGACGGTCACTCGGGGCCGCGTCTTGTCCGCTACACCCGGAGGGATGCCAGAGGCCGAATTTCCTTTGCGCTCCTCTCTTGTCCGGGATCCTCGATGAAACTGCAATCCGCCTCCGCGCCGCTCACGTCGCGCCCTCTGGGCCGCAACGACTACAAGACCCTCTCGCTGTCCGCCCTGGGCGGTGCGCTGGAGTTCTACGACTTCGTCATCTTCGTCTTCTTCGCCGCCGTGGTGGGGAAGCTGTTCTTTCCCGCCGACATGCCCGACTGGCTGCGGCAGATGCAGACCTTCGGCATCTTCGCCGCGGGTTACCTGGCACGCCCGCTGGGCGGCATCATCATGGCCCACTTCGGTGACCTGCTCGGGCGCAAGAAGATGTTTACCCTGAGCATCTTCATGATGGCGCTGCCGACCCTGGGCATGGGCCTGATGCCCACCTACGCCCAGATCGGCGTGGCCGCGCCGATCCTGCTGCTGGTGCTGCGCATCATCCAGGGCGCGGCCATCGGCGGCGAGGTGCCCGGTGCCTGGGTGTTCGTCTCGGAACACGTCCCCGGCAAGCACGTCGGCTATGCCTGCGGCACCCTGACCGCCGGCCTCACCTTCGGCATTCTGCTCGGCTCGCTGATGGCGACCCTGATCAATACCGTCTTCACTCCGCTGGAGGTGGCCGACTACGCCTGGCGCTTCCCCTTCATCATCGGCGGTGTCTTCGGCCTGTTCTCGGTCTACCTGCGCCGCTGGCTGCACGAGACGCCGGTGTTCGCCGAATTGGCGATCCACAAGTCGCTGGCCGAGGAAGTGCCGCTCAAGGCGGTGCTGCGCGACCATCGCAGCAGCGTGATCCTGTCCATGCTGCTGACCTGGATGCTCACCGCCGGCATCGTGGTGGTCATCCTCATGACCCCGACCCTGCTGCAGACCCAGTACGGCTTCTCCGCCGCCATGGCGCTCAAGGCCAACAGTCTGGCCATCGTTTTCCTGACCCTGGGCTGCATCGTTTCCGGCGCCCTGTCCGATCGCTTCGGCAGCGGTCCGGTGTTCATCGTCGGCGGCCTGATCCTGGCGCTGGCCAGCTGGTCGCTCTATGCCGGTCTGAAGGTCCATCCGGAATGGCTGTTCCCGCTCTATGCCTTTGCCGGTGCGGCGGTCGGCGTCATCGGCGGCGTGCCGCGGGTGATGGTGCTGGCCTTTCCGCCCAAGGTGCGCTTCTCGGGGCTGTCGTTCTCCTACAACGTTGCCTACGCCATCTTCGGCGGCCTGACGCCCATGGTCGTCACCCTGATGCTCAAGGAGCATCCGCTGGGCCCGGCCTGGTACGTCATGGGGCTGGCCCTGCTGGGCGTGGGTATCGGCTGCTACCTGCTCAGCCGCGAGCGCCGCGCCGCCGCCCTGGCGCCCGCCTGACCCCGACCGCTCACGCCGCCCGCACCGGCGGCGTGAACGGGTTCGCCAGGCCGACCCGCCAGGGCGACCTCGGCATGGCCAAAAACGCCATCCCCACAGACGCCGTGCTTCGCGAGGACTAGGCTCGAACCGCTAGAGCCAGTCCAACAACAACAGCGAGGTGCAACATGTCCGGTAATCGTGGCGTCGTCTATCTGGGCGCGGGCAAGGTCGAGGTGCAGACCATCCCCTACCCGAAGATGGAAACCCCGCAGGGCAAGCGTATCGACCACGGCGTCATCCTGCGCGTGGTCTCCACCAATATCTGTGGTTCCGACCAGCACATGGTGCGTGGCCGGACCACCGCGCCCGAAGGCCTGGTGCTCGGCCACGAGATCACCGGTGAGGTCATCGAAGCGGGCCGTGACGTCGAGACCCTCAAGGTCGGCGATCTGGTTTCGGTACCCTTCAACGTCGCCTGCGGTCGCTGCCGTACCTGCAAGGAGCAGGACACCGGCGTCTGCCTGACCGTCAATCCCTCGCGCGCCGGCGGTGCCTATGGCTACGTCGACATGGGCGGCTGGGTCGGCGGCCAGGCCGAATACGTGCTGGTCCCCTATGCCGACTTCAACCTGCTCAAGCTGCCGAATCGCGATGCGGCCATGGAAAAGATCCGTGACCTGACCTGCCTGTCCGACATCCTGCCCACCGGCTACCACGGCGCCGTCACCGCCGGCGTCGGCCCGGGCACCAGCGTCTATGTGGCCGGTGCCGGCCCCGTGGGCCTGGCCGCTGCCGCCTCGGCCCGCCTGCTGGGCGCCGCCGTGGTCATCGTCGGCGACGTCAATCCGGTGCGCCTGGCTCACGCCAAGGCCCAGGGCTTCGAGATCGCCGACCTGTCCCTGGATACTCCGCTGCACGAGCAGATCGCCGCGCTGCTGGGCACGCCGGAAGTGGATTGCGCCGTCGACGCCGTCGGCTTCGAAGCCCGCGGCCATGGTCACGAAGGCGCCAAGAGCGAGGCCCCGGCCACGGTGCTGAACTCGCTGATGGGCGTTGTGCGGGTAGCCGGCAAGATCGGCATCCCTGGTCTGTACGTCACCGACGATCCGGGTGCGGTCGATGCCGCGGCCAAGCAGGGTGCCCTGAGCATCCGCTTCGGGCTGGGCTGGGCCAAGTCCCACAGCTTCCACACCGGCCAGACCCCGGTGATGAAGTACAACCGCCAGCTGATGCAGGCGATCATGTGGGATCGCATCAAGATCGCCGATATCGTCGGCGTGCAGGTCATCACCCTGGACGAAGCCCCGCGCGGCTACAGCGAATTCGATGCGGGCGTACCGAAGAAATTCGTCATCGACCCGCACAAGCTGTTCAGCGCGGCCTAGCTATTGCACTAAGGATTTTGCCCGAGACTGCTGGCCATTTGGCATTTCTCGGGCAAGCCGTGCAGTCGTTTGTCGTACCCAAGGGTCTACCCCCGCAGCGTCCGTCCCGGGCGCTGTTTTTTTTGGTGCCACAGACGAGGCCAGTATGACCCCGAATGTCCTTTCGACCCTTCGCCGTATCCTTCCCTCACTGCTGATGGCGGCCCTGTTGCTGCTGGGTAGCAACCCGGCCCGCGCCGAAGGCGGGGTGTCCTTTCGCTTCGCCGAAGAAGGGCAGGGCTGGATGCTGCGTGGCCCGGTCGATGTGCTCAAGTGGCCCTTCGTCTACGACCGCAGCCGCGAGCGCGCGCGCAATACCCTGGTGCGACTGGACGGCGATACCCAGGTGCGGGTGATCGAGACCCGCTCCTTCCAGCGCTGGAAGCGCATCGAGCTGCAGCAGGACGGCCGTACCCTGCTGGGCTGGGTGGAAAGCTACAGCGTGCCCGAAGCCATGCGCCTCGATTGATCGGGAGCAAAAGGCCACCGCCGCCAGTCACACCTCTGGTATCCCACGCATTTCAGAGGAGCGACGCATGTCCGCGATCACCCGTCTTCAGCTCAACGACGGTCACCACATTCCGCAATTCGGTCTGGGAGTCTGGCAGACCCCGGCCGAAGAGACCGCCCAGGTGGTCAAGACCGCGCTGGACCTCGGCTACAGACACATCGACACCGCCGCCATCTACGGCAACGAAGAGGGCGTCGGCAAGGCCATCGCCCAGGCCGGTCTGCCGCGTGACGAGCTGTTCGTCACCACCAAGCTGTGGAATGCCGACCAGGGCTACGACAGCGCCCTGCGCGCCTTCGACACCAGCCTGGCCAAGCTGGGCCTGGAGCATGTCGACCTCTACCTGATCCACTGGCCGCTGCCGGAAAAGGGCCTGTTCCTCGACAGCTGGAAGGCGCTGATCGAATTGCGCAACCAGGGTCGGGTGAAGTCCATCGGCGTATCCAACTTCCGCCAGGCCGATATCGAGACCCTGCTGACCGAGACCGGCGTGGTGCCGGTGGTCAACCAGATCGAGTGCCATCCGCTGCTGCAGCAGCAGGAGTTGCGCGACTTCAACACCTACAAGGGCATCGCCACCGAGGCCTGGAGTCCGCTGGCCCAGGGTGGCGAGCTGCTCGGCAGCCCGGTGCTGCAGCAACTGGCCGCCAAGCACGGCAAGACGCCGGCCCAGGTGGTGCTGCGCTGGCATATCCAGCTCGGCAACATCATCTTCCCCAAATCCAAGACGCCCAAGCGCATCGAAGAGAACATGCAGATCTTCGACTTCGCCCTGGACGACGAGGACCTGCGGCAGATCGCCGGGCTGAACCAGGACAAGCGCCTCGGTCCCGATCCCGCCACCTTCAACGGCTGACGTACCTGGGGCGCCGCGATGAGCGGCGCCTCTGTATGCCTGGCGTGCAAGGCGCCAGTGCCTGTATGCTGCGCGGCCCTTTCGGGACCCCTCATGCCGGATCGGCATAGGGCAGGCGACAGCGGCATTAGACATACCCCGTTACCCTCTGGCAAAAGTGTGACGCCTTGGTGCTCCTCGTCCTTTTCGAGCACCGTTTCCGCAGCCTGAACGCACCCTCCACGTTGGCGTTGCATGCGCTTTGCGCATCACGATCCGGCACGGTGACGTTCGTCCCGAACTCCATCCAAATAGAACAAAGGTGTCGGTACATGACCAAGCCCAAGCTCAGCCTCGCGTGGCAGATCCTTATCGGCCTCGTGCTGGGGATCGCCGTCGGCGCACTGCTCAATCACTTCAGCGCCGAGAAGGCCTGGTGGATCTCGAACGTCCTCAAGCCGGCCGGCGACATCTTCATCCGGCTGATCAAGATGATCGTGGTGCCCATCGTCATCGCCACCCTGGTGGTCGGCATCGCCGGCGTCGGCGACTCCAAGAAGCTCGGTCGCATCGGCCTCAAGACCATCCTCTACTTCGAGATCGTCACCACCCTGGCCATCGTCGTCGGCCTGTTCTTCGCCGACAGCGTGCAACCCGGTGCCGGCATCGACATGAGCACCCTGGGCACCACCGACATCTCCCAGTACCAGAAGACCACCGCGGAAGTGCAGCATGACCACGCCTTCATCGCGACCATCCTCAACCTGATCCCGTCCAACGTCTTCGCCGCCGTCGCCCGTGGCGAGATGCTGCCGATCATCTTCTTCGCGGTGATGTTCGGCCTGGGCCTGGGCGCCCTGCCGGAAGCCACCCGCGAGCCGGTGGTGCGTGTCTTCCAGGGCATTTCCGAGGCCATGTTCAAGGTCACCCACATGATCATGAACTACGCCCCCATCGGCGTCTTCGCGCTGATCGCGGTGACCGTGGCCAACTTTGGCTTCGCCTCCCTGCTGCCGCTGGCCAAGCTGGTGGTGCTGGTCTACGTCGCCATCGGCTTCTTCGCCCTCGGCGTGCTGGGTCTGGTGGCCAAGCTGTTCGGCTTCTCGATCTTCCGCATCATCCGCATCCTCAAGGACGAGCTGATCCTGGCCTATTCCACCGCCAGTTCGGAAACCGTGCTGCCGCGCATCATCGAGAAGATGGAGGCCTATGGCGCGCCCAAGGCCATCACCAGCTTCGTGGTGCCCACCGGCTACTCCTTCAACCTCGACGGCTCCACCCTCTACCAGAGCATCGCGGCGCTGTTCATCGCCCAGCTTTATGGCATCGACCTGTCGCTGAGTCAGCAACTGCTGCTGGTGCTGACCCTGATGGTCACCTCCAAGGGCATCGCCGGCGTACCGGGCGTCTCCTTCGTGGTGCTCCTGGCCACCCTGGGCAGCGTTGGCATTCCGCTGGAAGGCCTGGCCTTCATCGCCGGGGTGGATCGCATCATGGACATGGCGCGCACCGCCCTGAACGTGATCGGCAACGCCCTGGCCGCCCTGGTCATCGCCAAGTGGGAAGGCCTCTACGACGCCGAGAAGGGCGCCGCCTACTGGGCGGCCCTGCCGCACCTGAAGAGCACCGCCAAGGTCGAGGAACGTCCTCAGGCCACCCGCGGTGAAGCCCTGCGCGACTGAGGGCATCGCCGGGCTCTGTCGTTTCAGCGGTCGAGAATGGCCGCGTAGCCTTCGCGATAGCTGGGGTAGCGGGGCGTCCAGCCCAGCGCCCGGGCGCGGGCGTTGCTGCACCTCTTGCTGCCGGCGCGGCGCAGCTGGGCTTCGTCGGACCAGAAGGTGATGCCCAGGCGCGCCCGCAGCCAGTCCACCACCTCGTCCAGCGGCGCCGGATCGTCGTCCACACCCAGATAGAGCGCGTCCAGGGCGACGCCTTCGCGATCCCGCTGCAGCAGCAGCGCCAGCAGGCCGGCGGCGTCCTCGACGTGGATGCGATTGCCATACAGCGGCGGCTCGCGGGTCACCCGGGAGCCCTCGCGCACCTGGCGCAGCAGCGCCTCGCGGCCCGGGCCGTAGATACCGGTCAGGCGGACCACGCTGGCGGGCAGGCCGCTGCCGAGCGCCAAATCCTCCGCCTCGCGCAGGATGCGCCCGGAAAAGCGCTCGGGTTCGGCGGGGGCGGTCTCGTCGACCCAGGCGCCATCGCCCTGGGCATAGACGCCGCTGCTGGAGACGAACAGCAGGCGTTGCGGATGCTGGTCGCAGGCGGCCAGCCAACCCAGCAGGTGGCGCAGGCCATCGACATAGGCGGCGCGATAGCCGGCTTCGTCATGGTGGGTCGCGGCGGTGGCATAGACCACCTGGTCGAGGGGCTCCCGCGGCCAGGCGTCCGGTGACGTGGGGGAGGCCAGATCGCCCGCGACCGGCAGCAACTCGGCGGGGAGGGCGGCAACGTTGCGTCTGAGGCCGAAGACGCGATGGCCCTGGGCGACCAGTTGCAGACCGAGACGGCTGCCGACATCGCCGCAACCGGCGATCAGGATGGTGCTCATCAATGTTTCCTTCTGCAAAGCCCTGGACAGACGGCCAGGGTAGCCTGCACCTGGTCGTGGTCCAACCCGGGACAACAGGCAGCTGCCCGTCGCGCTTGGCCGTTGATAGAGACAGCCGCTAAGATTGGCCGGCACCCCATGGAATTTGACTATGACCCTGACTGAACTGCGCTATATCGTCACGCTCGCCCAGGAACAGCACTTTGGCCGAGCTGCCGAGCGTTGCCACGTCAGCCAGCCGACGCTGTCGGTGGGCGTCAAGAAGCTCGAGGACGAGTTGGGCATTCTGATCTTCGAGCGCAGCAAGAGTGCCGTGCGCCTCACCCCCACCGGCGAGGGCATCGTCGCCCAGGCGCAGAAGGTGCTGGAGCAGGCCCAGGGCATCCGCGAACTGGCCCAGGCCGGCAAGAACCAGCTCACCGCGCCGCTGAAGATCGGCGCCATCTATACCATCGGGCCCTATCTCTTTCCGCACCTCATCCCGCAACTCAACCGCGTGGCGCCGGAGATGCCGCTGTACATCGAGGAAAACTTCACCCACCTGCTGCGCGACAAGCTGCGCACCGGTGAGCTGGATGCCGTCATTCTCGCCCTGCCGTTCAACGAGCCGGACGTCCTGACCCTGCCGCTGTACGACGAGCCCTTCTACGTGATGATGCCGGCGCGGCACCCCTGGACCAAGCTCAAGACCATTCCGCAGAACCAGCTGAGCGACAAGAGCCTGCTGCTGCTGGGCGAAGGCCACTGCTTCCGCGACCAGGTCCTGGAAGCCTGTCCGACCGTGCGCAAGCACGAGGAAAACAAGAATTCCACGGTGGAGTCCTCTTCGCTGGAAACCATCCGCCACATGGTGGCCTCGGGCCTGGGCGTCTCGGTGCTGCCGTTCTCGGCGGTGGAGAGTCACCACTATGCCCCCGGGATCATCGAGGTGCGCCCCTTCGAGCGGCCGGTGCCCTATCGCACCGTGGCCATCGCCTGGCGCGCCAGCTTTCCGCGGCCCAAGGCCATCGAGGTGCTGGCCGACTCGGTCCGCCTGTGCTCGGTGGCGCGGCCTGAAGCCAAGGGCGTCGTGCAGCCGGCATGAGTGAACTGGCCGCGACGCCGGTCACCGCCCTCAAGGGGGTCGGCGCCGCCCTGCAGGAAAAACTCGCGCGGGTCGGCCTGGAAACCCTGCAGGACGTGCTCTTCCACCTGCCGCTGCGCTACCAGGACCGCACCCGCATCGTGCCCATCGGCGCCCTGCGGCCCGGTCAGGACGCGGTGGTGGAGGGCATGGTCGCTTCCGCCGAGGTGCTCATGGGGCGCCGCCGCAGCCTGCTGGTGCGCTTGCAGGACGGCAGCGGCACCCTGTCGCTGAGATTCTTCCACTTCAGCCAGGCGCAAAAGGACGGCCTCAAGCGCGGCACCCTGCTGCGCTGCTATGGCGAGGTACGCCCCGGCGCCTCGGGCCTGGAGATCTACCATCCCGAATACCGCGCCCAGGACGAGAACGCCCCGGCGCCGGTCGAGCAGACGCTGACGCCCATCTACCCGACCACCGAAGGCCTCACCCAGCTGCGCCTGCGCCAGCTCAGCGCCCAGACGCTGGAGCGGCTCGGGCCCGAATCCCTGCCCGACTGGCTGCCGCCGGAAATGGCCGGGCACTATCGCCTGGGGCCGTTGGCCGATGCCCTGCGCTATCTGCACCGGCCGCCGCCGGATGCGGACCTGGAAGAGCTCGCCGAGGGTCGCCACTGGGCCCAGGAACGGCTGGTCTTCGAAGAATTGCTGACTCACCAGCTGTCCCTGCAGCGCCTGCGCGAAACCCTGCGCGCCCAGCGCGCGGTGCCGCTGCCGGCCGCTCGCCGACTGCCGCAGCTGTATCTGGACAACCTCGGCTTCACCCCCACCGGTGCCCAGCAGCGCGTCGGCCGCGAGATCGCCCATGACCTGGCCCAGGCCGAGCCCATGCTGCGGCTGGTGCAGGGCGACGTGGGCGCGGGCAAGACGGTGGTCGCCGCCCTGGCCGCCCTGCAGGCCATCGAGGCCGGCTACCAGGTGGCGCTGATGGCGCCCACCGAGATCCTCGCCGAGCAGCACTTCCTCAACTTCCAGCGCTGGTTCGCCGCTCTGGACATCGAGGTGGCCTGGCTGGCCGGCAAGCTTAAGGGCAAGGCCCGCGCCAGCTCCCTGGAGCGCATCGCCGCCGGGGCACCCATGGTGGTGGGCACCCATGCGCTGTTCCAGGACGAGGTACGCTTCGCCCGCCTGGCCCTGGTGGTGATCGACGAACAGCACCGCTTCGGCGTGCAGCAGCGCCTGGCCCTGCGCCAGAAGGGCGTCGACGGCCGCCTGGCGCCGCACCAGCTGATCATGACCGCCACCCCCATCCCGCGCACCCTGGCTATGAGCGCCTATGCCGACCTGGACACCTCGGTGCTCGACGAACTACCGCCGGGACGGACGCCGGTCAATACCGTGAGCGTCACCGACAGCCGTCGCGAGGAGGTGGTGGAGCGGGTCCGCGCCGCCTGTCACGAAGGGCGCCAGGCCTACTGGGTCTGCACCCTGATCGAGGAATCCGAAGAACTCACCTGTCAGGCGGCCGAGACCACCTACGAGGAATTGCAGCTGGCCCTGGCCGAATTGCACGTCGGGCTGATCCACGGGCGCATGAAGCCGGCGGAAAAGGCCGCGGTGATGGCCGAGTTCAAGGCCGGCAACCTGCAACTGCTGGTGGCCACCACGGTGATCGAAGTCGGGGTGGATGTGCCCAATGCCAGTCTGATGATCATCGAGAATCCCGAACGCCTGGGGCTGGCCCAGCTGCACCAGTTGCGCGGGCGCGTCGGACGGGGCAGCGCCGTCAGCTATTGCGTGCTGCTGTTCCATCCGCCGCTGTCGCAGATCGGTCGCGAGCGGCTGGCTATCATGCGCGAGACCAACGACGGCTTCATCATCGCCGAGAAGGACCTGGAATTGCGCGGCCCGGGCGAGATGCTGGGGACCCGCCAGACCGGTCTGCTGCAGTTCAAGGTGGCCGACCTGATGCGCGACGCCCACTGGCTGCCGGCGGTCCGGGACGCCGCCCAGGAGTTGCTGGCGCGCTGGCCGAGTCATGCCGGTCCGCTGCTGGAGCGCTGGTTGCGCCACGGGCAGCAATACGGCCAGGTTTGACAAAGCTTATACAGACGACGCTACCTGCGGAGCCGAATGGTTATACTCCAGGGTGTACGTGAGGAAGAAAATGCCATGACCGATGTAGCGCTCGCTTCGCCCCTCCCTGAAGTCCCCCCTTCGATCCAGCAGCTGCTTGCCCAGTTGAACCTGGCCTACCGGCCGACACCGGCGACGACGCGCCAGCCGCAGGCGAATCGGGTGCATACGGTGCTCCTGAGCGATAGCGTCGGCATGCTGCTGGTGCTGCTGCCCGAGGATCAGCTGCTGGATCTGCGCCGGCTGGTGGAGTTCACCGGGCGGCAGCTGACGGTGGTGGCGCCGGAGCGGCTGATGCGCACCCTCGAGCGCTACGAACTGGATGTCCTGCCAGGGCTGCCGTCGCTGACCAATTCCCCCTGCCTGTATGACGAGCGCCTGCTGGAGGCACCCCGGCTGCTGCTGGAGTCCGGTGAGCGCTCGCTGTTGTTGGAAGTTGAAACATCTGACTATAGGCGCTTACTGAATCAGGCCACCGCCGGCAGCTTCGGCATCCCGGCGGCCGGTATCCAGCCCAATCTGCGGCAACCGGAACGCGACGAAGCGGAAATCCTCCATGCCGCCACCGCCTTCACCGCGCGACGCATCCGTCAGCGCCTGGAGGAGACCCTGGAAATCCCGCCGCTGTCCAAGACTGCGGAAAAGGTCATCAAGCTGCGGGTCGATCCCGATGCCACGGTGGACGATCTGGCCAACGTGGTGGAGACCGATCCGGCCCTGGCGGCCCAGGTGATCAGCTGGGCGGCCTCGCCCTACTATGCCGCGCCCGGCAAGATCCGCTCGGTGGAAGACGCCATCGTGCGGGTGCTGGGCTTCGACCTGGTGATCAATCTGGCCCTGGGCCTGGCCCTGGGCAAGACCCTGAGCCTGCCCAGCGACCAGGCCCAGCACGAGACGCCCTACTGGAAGCAGGCCATCTACACCGCCGCCCTGATCGAAGGCCTGGCGCGCGCCATGCCGCGTGCGGAGCGACCGGAGATGGGCCTGGCCTATCTCGGCGGCCTGCTGCACAACTTCGGCTATCTGGTGCTGGCCCACGTCTTTCCGCCGCACTTCTCGCTGATCTGCCGCCATCTGGAGGCCAACCGCCAGCTCGATCACCAGGTGATCGAGCACCACCTGCTGGGCATCACCCGCGAGCAGATCGGCGCGGCCCTGATGCGCTGCTGGGAGATGCCCGAAGAGGTGGTGACGGCGCTGCGTTTCCAGGGCGATCCGGGCTACCAGGGCTACCAGGCGGTCTATCCCAACCTGATCTTCCTCGCCGTGCAGCTGCTGCGCGCCGAGGGCATCGGCAACGGCCCGGCCCAGCCGATTCCCGACGAGCTCTATGCGCGCCTGAGCATCGATCCGACCAAGGCGCGGGAATGCATGCAGAAGATCCTTGGCGCCGAAGCCGCCCTGCGCGAGCTGACCGGCCAGTTCAAGTAGGCCGCTGACCGGGCCCGGCGGCGCCCGCCGCCGGGCCAGACGCCAGACAACAAAAAACCCGCCGAGGCGGGTTTCCTGTTCAAGGGGCGATCAATTACTTGATCTTGCCTTCCTTGTACATGACATGCTTGCGCACGACCGGATCGAATTTCTTGATTTCGATCTTTTCGGGCTTGGTGCGCTTGTTCTTGTCAGTGGTGTAGAAGTGACCGGTACCGGCACTGGAAATCAAACGGATCAATTCACGCATGACGAATCCCCTTAGAATTTTTCGCCGCGGCTACGCAGCTCGGACAGGACGGTTTCGATACCGCGCTTGTCGATGATACGCATGCCCTTGGCAGAAACGCGCAGACGCACGAAGCGCTTCTCGGATTCTACCCAGAAACGGTGATGCTGCAGATTCGGCAGGAAACGACGACGGGTTTTGTTGTTAGCGTGGGAAACGTTGTTCCCAGTAATCGGACCCTTACCGGTTACTTGGCAAACTCTCGACATGGCTCAGCCCTCATAAACCTCATGCCAAACCCGGCATGGGTTGGCCGCTTGTAACTGTATTGATTCCTGTTTTGACGGGGAGAGCCGGCAAATGCCGGGGACCTGAAGCGGCCATACCCCGAAAAAAGAGCGCTGTTTTATACCAGAAGTACTCTGGCATAACAAGGTAGGGCGACGGATGAAATGCCCGCGCACCGGGCGCTGTGCGAGCCCGGCCGGAATGCCAACCGTTCGTCGGTCAGAAGCATTGTGACAGACGGACGGGTGGTCTAGTTTAGAGCGACTGCCATTTTCAATCCACGTCCGTCAGACGACCGCCCGCGGCGCCCGTCAGCCGTTGCCAGCCACCCGGGCGCCGTCTGCCCACTTCGGATCCACAAGGAATCGTTCTATGCGTCTCGCCGCCTTGCCTCTGCTCTTCGCGCCCCTGCTGGCGCAGGCCGCCACGCTCAGCGTCTGTACCGAAGCCAGTCCGGATGGATTCGACGTGGTGCAGTACAACTCCCTGACCACCACCAATGCCTCGGCCGACGTGCTGATGAATCGCCTGGTGGAATACGACGCCAGCGAAGCCAAGCTGGTGCCGAGCCTGGCGCAGAGCTGGACGGTATCGAGCGACGGCCTGACCTATGATTTCGCCCTGCGCCCCGACGTGAAGTTTCACCACACCGACTACTTCACCCCCAGTCGTACCCTGACCGCCGACGATGTGGTGTTCAGCTTCCAGCGCATGCTGGACAAGGATCACCCCTGGCACGCGGTGGCCAAGAGCGGCTATCCCCATGCCCAGTCGATGCAGTGGCCCAAGCTGATCAAGAGCGTGGAAAAGACCAGTGACCTCGGCGTGCGCATCGTGCTCAACAGCCCGGACGCCACCTTCCTGCCGACCCTGAGCATGGGCTTCGCCTCCATCTACTCCGCCGAATACGCCGAGCAGCTGCTCAAGGCCGGCAAGACCGCCCAGCTCAATGACGAACCCATAGGCACCGGCCCCTTCGTCTTCAAGCGCTACCAGAAGGATGCCGCGGTGCGCTACGCCGCCAATCCGGACTACTTCGCCGGCAAGCCCAAGCTGGACGGCCTGATCTATGCCATCACCCCGGATTCGGCGGTGCGCCTGCAGCGACTCAAGCGCGGCGAGTGCCAGATCGCCCTGTCGCCCAAGCCCCAGGATCTGCAGAGCGCCCAGGACGACAAGAGCCTGCAGGTGCTGCAGACGCCGGCCTTCATGACCGCCTTCGTCGGCATCAACACCAGCCATCCGCCGCTGGACAACATCAAGGTGCGCCAGGCCATCAACCTGGCGTTCGACAAGCAGAGCTATCTGAAGGCGGTGTTCCAGGACACCGCGGTGGCCGCCGACAACGTCTATCCACCCACCACCTGGGGCTATGCCAAGGACGTGCCGGCCTATCCCTATGACCCGGCCAAGGCCAAGACTCTGCTGGCCCAGGCGGGCCTCAAGGACGGCTTCAAGACCACCATCTGGACGCGCCCCAGCGGCAGCCTGCTCAATCCCAATCCGCAACTGGGCGCCCAGATGCTGCAGGCCGACCTGAAGAAGATCGGCGTCGATGCGCAGATCCAGGTGATCGAGTGGGGCGAGCTGATCCGCCGCGCCAAGACCGGCGAGCACGACCTGCTGTTCATGGGCTGGGCTGGCGACAACGGTGATCCGGACAACTACCTGACGCCGCAATTCTCCTGCGCCTCGGTGCAGTCGGGGCTGAACTTCGCCCGCTATTGCGACAAGACCCTGGATGGCGCCATCAGCAAGGGCAAGACCCTGTCCGACCAGATGGCGCGCGCCACGGTGTACCACCAGGCGCAGCGCATCATCCACGACCAGGCGCTGTGGCTGCCGCTGGCGCACCCGACGGTGACGGTACTGGCCAGGAGCGACGTCGAGGGCTACCAGCCCAATCCCTTCGGCCGCCAGGACTTCAGCAAGGTCAGCGGCGGTCGCTAGGGTCGCTGGCGGCTCGCACGCTCCGGTGCGGCGAGCGGTGCGCGGCCAGTCCTAGCGCCAGGGCTGGCCGTCGGTGCGCTCCACCTGCTTGACCTTCTGCTGGATGGCGGCGCGGGCCAGCATGTGGGCGCTGACCGGCGCGGTGATGAAGATGAACAGGGCGATCAGCAGTTCGTGCAGGCTGAGGCCCTCGCCCTGGACGCTGAAGAACAGCATCGAGGCGACGATGGTGCTGCCCACGCCCAGGGTGGTGGCCTTGGTCGGACCGTGCAGGCGCATGAAGAAGTCCGGCAGCCGGTACAGGCCGATGGCGCCGATGAGGGCGAAGCCGCTGCCGATGAGCAGCAGGGCGCAGATCAGGAGTTCGAGCCAGAAGGGCATGGGATGGCACTCCGTTAGTCGATGATTTCGCCATGCAGCATGTGCTTGCCCAGCGCCACGGTGCCGACGAAGCCGGTCACGGCGATGAGCAGCGCCGCTTCGAAGAAGACGTCGGTGGCCAGCCAGATGCCGAACAGGATGATGATCGCCAGGACGTTGATGTAGAGCGTATCCAGGGCCAGCACCCGATCCGGGATGTCCGGTCCCTTCACCAGGCGATAGACGTTGAGCACGGCGGCCACGCCCATCATCCCCAGGCACAGCAGGGTCACGTAGGTGAGCATTCGAAGATCTCCTTGAGCGGGGCTTCATAGCGGGTCTTGACCTGGTGGATCATCTTCTCCTTGTCCGCCACGTCCAGCCCGTGCAGCAGCAGGGTCTTGCGATCGCCACTGAGACCTGAGGACACGGTGCCGGGGGTCAGGGACACCACGCAGGCCAGCAGGGTGAGCAGGAATTCGTCCTCGATGTCGATGGGCACCTCGATGAAGGCGGGTCGGAGGGCTTCGGGACGGCCCAGCACCAGACGGGCGACATGCAGGTTGGCGACGACGATGTCGTACAGCACCACTAGCATGTAGCGCAGCAGCAGCCCGGGCCGCCGCAATCGTGGTGTCCGCAGCAGGAAGTCCTGGCACAGCAGCGGAATGCCCCAGCCGAGAAACAGCCCGAGGAGCAGTTGGCCCAGACTCAGGCTGTTGTTGAGCAGCAGCCAGGCGATGGTCAGCAGCAGGGTAAGCAGCGGATGTGGCAATAGGCGCGAGCGCTTCATGGGCCGCCCCCCCGGACGATGTCGAAGTAGGGAGCGACGTCCAACAACTGCCGGGCGGTCTCCAGGGCATAGGTATGCAGCGGGGCGGCCAGAGCGACCAGGAGCGGACTGCCCAGCAGCAGACCCAGGGTGGCGACGAGCTGGACGCGATCAAGATGCCCGTCCAGGGCGGCACCCTTGCCGCGCCAGAACAGCGTGGTTCCGGCACGGGACAGGGCGATGAGCATGCCCAGCCCACCCAGCAGCACCACCGGCCAGATGATCAGCGCCGGCCAGGCGGTGCCGGTGGCCTGCAGGAGCATCACCTTGCCGAGGAAGCCGGGGAAGGGTGGCAGGCCGGCAACGGAGATCGCCCCGAGAAAGAACAGGCCGCCGAGCAACCGTGGATGACGCAGCGGCGGACCGCTCTTGAGCAGGTCGCCTTGCCCGCCACGCTGCTGGGCGATGAGATCGGCCAGCAGAAACAGCGCACCGGCGATCCAGGTGCTGTGGACCAGATAGAACAGCGCGGCGGCCAGGCCGGAGACGCTGCCCAGCGCGACGCCGGTCAGCAGCATGCCGACCGAGATGACCACCAGATAGCCGAGCAGCGCCTTGAGATGATGGGCGGCCAGGGCACCGAATACGCCGGCGGCCAGGGTGATCGCCGCCAGCGGCCAGAGCCAGGGCAGCACAAAGTGGGCGAGCGGGCCGGCGGCGCTGCCGAACACCAGCAGGAAGACGCGGACGATGGCGTAGAGCCCGACCTTGGTCATGATGGCGAACAGGGCGGCGACCGGCGCACTGGCCGCCGAATAGGCCCTGGGCAGCCAGAAGTACAGCGGCAGGATGGCGCCCTTGAGGCCGAACACCACCAGCAGCAGGAAGCCCGCAGCGGCCAACAGGGGCGCGCGCTCGGGGTCGGCGCTGGCGACCCTCAGGCCCAGGTCGGCCAGGTTCAGGGTGCCGAGCAGGCCATAGAGCAGGCCGATGCCGATCAGGAACAGCGCCGAGCCCACCAGGTTGAGCACCACGTAGTGCAGGCCGGCGCGTATCCGGTCCGGTCCGGCGCCGTGCACCAGCAGGGCATAGGAAGCGATCAGCAGGATCTCGAAGAAGACGAAGAGATTGAACAGGTCGCCGGTGAGGAAGGCCCCGTTGATGCCCAGCAACTGGAACTGGAACAGCGCATGGAAATCCGGGCCGCGCTTGTCGTCGCCGCGGCAGGCATAGAGCGCCGCACCAGCGGCCAGTACCGCCACGGTGGTCAGCATCAGCGCGGCCAGGCGATCCAGCAACAGGACGATGCCAAAGGGCGCTGGCCAGTCGCCCAGCGCATAGACCTCCAGCTGGCCGCCATCGGCCCGCTGCAGGAGCAGCAGCGCCAGCGGCAGCAGGCTCCCGGTGGCCAGCAGCGACACCCAGCGCGAGGCGGTTACGGAGAGCCGCGGACGCATCAGCAGGAAGCCGCCGGTAAACAGCGGGATGAGGATGGGCAGGATGAGCAGATGGTTCATCGGCGCGGCTCCTCGCCATCCACGTGGTCGGTGCGCAATTCACCCAGGGCCCGCAGTGACAGGGCAACCACGAAGGCGGTCATGGCGAAGCCGATGACGATGGCGGTGAGCACCAGCGCCTGGGGCACCGGATCGGCATGCTCGGCGGCCTTGCCGATGACCGCCGGCACGCCGGTACGCAGACGACCCATGGCGAACAGGAAGAGATTGACCGCATAGGACAGCAGGGTGAGACCAAGCACCACCGGATAGAGGCGCGCCCTGAGCAACAGGTAGACGCCGGTGGCGACCAGAACCCCGAGGGTCGTGCAGAACAGGATTTCCATGTTAGAGCACCTCCTGGCTGGAGCCGTCGGTGTCCTTCTCGTCCCGGCTGACGTGGCCCAGGTTGGAGAGAATCAGCAACGTGGCGCCCACCACGGCGAGATAGACGCCAAGGTCGAAGATCAGCGCGGTGGCCAGTTCGGTCTTGCCGACCAGGGGGATGGCGAAGTAATCGAAGGCGGTGGTCAGGAAGGGGCGGCCAAACGCCAGCGAACCCAGCCCGGTCAGGGCGGCGATCAGCACCCCCGCGCCGCAGATGGCGTGGTAGCTGATCGGCAGGCGGCGTTGCGTCCAGGCCACGCCATGGGCCACGTACTGCAGGATCAGGGCAATGGCGGTGACCAGGCCGGCGATAAAGCCGCCTCCCGGCAGGTTGTGTCCGCGGATAAAGATAAAGGCCGATACCAGCAGGGCCAGGGGCAGCAGCAGCCGTGCCACGTTGTCGAGGATCATCGGGTGGCTGTCGCGGGACCAGGGCGTGCCCTTGGGATCGACCAGCGGATGCGGCAGGTGCAGATGCTTGAGCAGGCCGTAGATACCCGCTGCGGCGATGGCCAGTACCGTCACCTCACCGAGGGTATCGAAGCCACGGAAGTCCACCAGGATGACGTTGACCACGTTGTAGCCGCCACCGCCGGACACCGAGTTGGCCAGGAAGAAGTCGCCGATGTGCGTATAGGGACGGGTCAGCACGGCATAGGCCAGCAGGGCCACCAGCAACCCCAGGCCGCCGGCCAGCAGGACGTCGCGCAGGGCGCGCAGGCTGCTGGATTCGATGGGCGTGCGATCGGGCATGAAGAACAGCGCCAAGACCAGCAGGATGACCGTCACCACCTCCACCGACAGCTGGGTCAGCGCCAGGTCTGGCGCCGAGTAGCGGGCGAACAGCAGGGCGACGATCAGGCCCACGGTGCTCAGGGCCATCAGTGCCTTGAGGCGGTTGCGGTGGAAATAGACGGTCAGCACCGCGGTCAGCATCAGGATGCCCAACCCCAGGGCGGTGAGCGGATCGAAGGGCGACAGAGCGACCGGACCGGTCAGGGTATCCAGACCCGACAGCGCCGCCACCAGCAGCACCACCGTGGCCAGCAGCATGAGCGTGATATAGCGCTGCAGCGAGCCGCTTTCCAGGCCGAGGGTCAGGCGCTGGGCGAAGCCCGTCAGCCGACTCATGCTCTTCTCGAAGACCTGGAGGGAATCAATGTCGGGCAGGCCCTGCTGCCAGCGGAACAGCGGCTGGCGGAAGGCATAGACCAGCACGCCGCCGACCATGGCCAGGATGCTCATCATCAGGGCGGTGTTGAAGCCGTGCCAGATGGCCAGGCTGTAGTCGGGCAGGCTGCCGCCAAGGGCGGCGCTGGCCGCGGCGGCCAGCAGCGGCGCCACGGTGTAGCCCGGCACCACGCCCACCAGCAGGCAGAGCAGCACCAAGATCTCCACCGGGATCTTCATGTAGCGCGGCGGTTCGTGGGGCGGGTAGTGGGGCAGGTCGCGCGGTTCGCCGTTGAAGAAGACGTCATGGATGAAGCGCAGCGAATAGGCCACCGAGAAGACCCCGTAGAGCACCGCCACCGCCGGCACGATCCAGCTGAAGCTGCCGAACAGGCCGTGGTTGAGGGTCTCGTTGAAGAACATCTCCTTGCTCAGGAAGCCGTTGAGCAGCGGCACCCCGCCCATGGCCGCGGCGGCGACCATAGCCAGCACCGCGGTGTGCGGCATGTAGCGCCAGAGTCCGGCCAGGCGGCGCATGTCGCGGCTGCCAGTCTCGTGGTCGATGATGCCGGCAGCCATGAACAGCGAGGCCTTGAAGGTGGCGTGGTTGAGGATGTGGAACACCGCCGCCACTGTGGACAGCTGGGTGTCGAGGCCGAACAGCAGGGTGATCAGCCCCAGGTGGCTGATGGTGGAGTAGGCCAGCAGGCCCTTGAGGTCGTGCTGGAACAGCGCCAGGATGGCGCCCACCACCAGGGTGGTGAGGCCGGTGAGGGTGACGATGTAGAACCACCACTCGGAGTCGGCCAGAGCCGGATAGAGCCGTGCCAGCAGGAAGACCCCGGCCTTGACCATGGTCGCCGAGTGCAGATAGGCCGAGACCGGCGTCGGCGCGGCCATGGCCTGAGGCAGCCAGAAGTGGAAGGGGAATTGCGCGGACTTGGTGAAGACGCCGAGCAGCACCAGGATCAGCGCCAGCGGATAGAGGGCATGGCCGGTGATCAGCGGGCCGGCGGCGAGGACGTCGGTCAGCTCGAAGCTGCCGACGATATGACCGAGCAGGAGGATGCCGGCGAGCAGGGCCAGGCCACCGCCGCCGGTGATGGTCAGGGCCATGCGCGCGCCCTGGCGGGCTTCCTTGCTGTGGCTCCAGAAACCGATCAGCAGGAAGGACGACAGGCTGGTCAGCTCCCAGAACACCAGCAGCAGCAGCAGATTCTCCGCCAGCACCACGCCCAGCATGGCGCCCATGAATAGCAGCAGGTAGGCGAAGAAGCGCCCGACCTTTTCATCCTTGCTCAGGTAATAGGTGGCGTAGAGGATCACCAGCAGGCCCATGACCAGGATCATCAGCGCGAACATCAGCCCCAGGCCGTCCAGGCGCAGGCTGAGGTTCAGCCCTAGCGCCGGCAACCAGTCGACCCGCTGCAGCAGCACGGCGCCATCCAGGGCCGCGGGCAGTTGCGTGGCCAGCAGGGCCAGGGCGAGGGCCGGGGCCACGGCGGTGCCCAGGGCGCAGGCGCGCCGGCCGAAGCGATCGGTCGCCAGCGACAGCAGTGTTCCCAGGAAGGGCAACGCGATGATCAGCGCCAATACCATGCCTGCATCCTTTAGCTGAGCGCCTCACGGCGGTGGATAGAGGGGCTCCCTCGGACCTCGAGCGGCATTCGATCCGCCACGCAGAGATCGCCCAGGCGGCGAGAGGTGGAGAAATCGATGTTCGAGTTTCGTACAAGAACCGAAGGTTTAATAACCTAAGGTGATAATAAGAGAGAGACCACAAAATCCTAGCCCCGTCTCCCTTACAAAATATTAGGAAACAGCCAGGCAGCCTCCAGCACCGGACGCAAACGCCCGGCAGGCGCTGCTCGGGTCTCACTGAGACCTCAGGGACGGGCTTTTGCTCAGCGCTGCGTGGAGGAGGGCTATCCGGTGCGGTGCCCAGGGCGCCGCACCGGATAGCAGGAAGAAAAAACCCGACACGCCAAAGGAGCAAGAGAACGCGCGTGTCGGGGGTAAGCGCCGGCGGTTAGCGCACCGGCGCGGGGGAAGCGTTGCCCTGGGCGAGACGGGCGGGTTGCACGTCCCAGCCGCCGCCCAGGGCCTTGTAGAGGGCGACGATGCCGCGATAGAGGTCGATCTCGCCCTGGGCCTGCTGGTCCTCGGCGGCCAGGCGTTCGCGCTGGGCGTCGAGCAGCACCAGGAAGTCGGTGCCGCCTTCGCGGTAGCGGATCTCGGCCTGGTCGGCGGCGGCGCGACTGGCCACCGACTGGCGGATCAGCGCCTGCAGGCGCTCCTGGCGACGGCCATAGTCGCTGAAGGCGTTGGCACTCTCTTCCAGGGCGGTCAGCACCTGCTGCTCGTAATTGGCCAGGGCCTCGTCGGAGCCGGCGCGGGCGCCGCGCAGGCGGGCGCGAACGCTGCCCAGGTCGAAGGCCGCCCAGCTGATGCTCGGGCCAAGGCCCCAGGCGCGGGCGGCACTGCTGCCGATCTGCGAGCCGCGCCCGGCGGTGAAACCGAGAAAGCCCGAGAGACTGACCCGCGGAAACAGATCGGCGGTGGCCACGCCAACGTCGGCGGTGGCGGCGGCCAGCCGGCGTTCGGCGGCCGCCACGTCCGGCCGGCGGCGCAGCAGTTCGCCGGGATCGCCGATGGGCAGGCGCTTGGCGATGGCCGGCAGGGCCTTGGGCGCGAGATCCACGCTCAGCGCATCCGGGCGCTGGCCGAGCAGGGTGGCGATGCGATTGCGCGCGCGGGTGGCCTGGGCCTGGAATTCCGGCAGGCTGGCTTCGGTGGCCGCCAGGCGTGCCTCGCTGCGCTGCACGTCCAGATCGCTGCCCATGCCTTCGTCCCTCAGGGTCACGGTCAGGCGGCGCGCCTCGCGCTGATTGCCCAGGTTGTCACGGGCGATGCGTTCGCGCAGCTGGGCGCCGCGCAGGTCGCCATAGGCGTCCACCAGTTCGGCGATCAGGCTGACCTGCAGGCCGGCGAGATCCGATGCCGCCGCTTCGGCGCGGGCATCGCTGGCTTCCAGGGTATGGCGCACGCGACCGAACAGGTCCAGCTCCCAGGCCATGTCCAGGCCCAGGTCATAGCGGTCGCTGTTGACCCGCTGTTCGGTGAAGCCGGGCTGCTGGGCCTTGCCGAGCTGGCTGCTGGCGCGGCTGGTGACCGTGGGATAGAGGTCGTTGGCGTCGTCGTCGCGCAGGGCGCGGGCGGCACGCAGCCGGGCGAAGGCGGCGCGCAATTCGCGGTTGCCGTCCAGGCTGCTGGCGACCAGGGCGTTGAGGGTCGGGTCCTCGAACTGGCGCCACCAGAGCGCCTCGAAGCGGCCCTGGTCGTAGACCGCGGGCTGCTGGCTGGCCTGGAGTTGCGCGGGCGCGGGTTCGGGCGCCTGATAGTGCGGACCGACGGCGCAGGCGGAGACCGCCAGCGCCAGCAGCAGGGGAGCGAAAGCCTTCATGCCTGGGCCTCCTGGGCAACGGCGGAGCGGGCCTGGCGACGCTCCACGAAGGCGCGTACCAGCACATAGAACAGCGGCGTGAGCAGCAGGCCAAAGAAGGTCACCCCGAGCATCCCGGAGAACACCGCGACACCCATGGCATGGCGCATCTCGGCACCGGCACCGGTCGAGGTCACCAGGGGCACCACGCCCATGATGAAGGCGAAGCTGGTCATCAGGATGGGCCGCAGGCGCAGGCGGCAGGCCTCCAGCACCGCGGCGACGCGGTCCTTGCCGGTGGCCTGCTGGTCCTTGGCGAACTCGACGATGAGGATGGCGTTCTTGCACGCCAGGCCCACCAGCACGATCAGGCCGATCTGGGTGAAGATGTTGTTGTCGCTGCCGGCCAGGATCACCCCGGTGATGGCCGAGAGCAGGGTCATGGGCACGATCAGGATCACCGCCAGCGGCAGACTCCAGCTCTCGTACTGGGCGGCCAGCACCAGGAAGGCCAGCAGCACGCAGAGCGGGAACACCAGCAGGGCGGTATTGCCGGAGAGGATCTGCTGGTAGGTCAGCTCGGTCCACTCGAAGGTCATGCCGTTGGGCAGTTCCTGCTTGAGCAGCCCCTCGATGGCCGCCTGGGCCTGGCCGGAGCTGTAGCCCGGGGCCGGCGCGCCGTTGATCTCGGCGGTGAGGAAGCCGTTGTAGTGCATCACCCGATCGGGGCCGGCGGTGTCGCCGATCTTGACGAAGGTGGACAGGGGCACCATCTCGCCGCGGTCGTTGCGCACCTTGAGCTGGCCGATCTGCTCGGGCTCCAGGCGGAAGCGCTGGTCGGCCTGGACGTTGACCTGGAAGGTACGGCCGAAGCGGTTGAAGTCGTTGGCGTAGACCGAGCCCAGGTAGGCCTGCAGGGTGTCGAAGATGGCGTCGATGGGCACCCCGTGGGTCTTGGCCTTCTCGCGATCGATGTGGGCATCGATCTGCGGCACGTTGACCTGGTAGCTGGTGAACAGCGACTCCGGGGCCAGCTCCGGCAGCTGCCGCGCCTTGGCCAGCACGCTCTGGGTCTGGGCATAGAGTTCTTCGTAGCCCAGGTTGCCGCGGTCCTCCACCTGCAGGCGGAAGCCGCCGATGCTGCCCAGCCCCTGCACCGGTGGCGGCGGGAAGATGGCGATGATGGATTCCTGGATGGCAGCGAATTCGCCGTTCAGCTGGGCGGCGATGGCGCCGGCCGACAGCGAGGGATCACGACGCTCCTCGAAGGGCTTGAGGGTCACGAAGACGATGCCGCTGTTGGGGCTGTTGGTGAAGCCGTTGATGGACAGGCCGGGGAAGGCCACGGTGCTTTCCACGCCCGGATGCTTGAGGGCGATGGCCGACATGCGGCGGATGACGTCTTCGCTGCGATCCAGGGTGGCGGCGTCGGGCAGCTGGGCGAAGGCCACCAGGTACTGCTTGTCCTGGGGCGGCACGAAGCCGGTCGGCGTCTTCACCAGCCCCAGGCCGGTCAGGCCCAGGAGGATCACATAGAGCACCAGCACGATGGAGCCACCGCGCAGCACCCGGCGCACGGCGCCGACGTAGCCGTGGCTGGCCTTGTCGAAGAAGCGGTTGAAGGGGGCGAACAGCCAGCCACCGAACAACCGGTCGAGCAGGCGCGAGAAACGGTCCTTGGGCGCGTCGTGGCCCTTGAGCAGCACCGCGGCCAGGGCCGGCGACAGGGTCAGGGAGTTGAACGCCGAGATCACCGTGGAGATGGCGATGGTCAGGGCGAACTGGCGATAGAACTGCCCGGTGAGGCCGGAGATGAAGGCGGTCGGCACGAACACCGCGCAGAGCACCAGGGCGGTGGCGATGATGGGGCCGGTCACCTCGCCCATGGCGCGCCGGGTGGCGGCCACCGGATCGAGACCGAGGCCGATGTTCCGCTCGACGTTTTCCACCACCACGATGGCGTCGTCCACCACGATGCCGATGGCCAGCACCAGGCCGAACAGCGACAGCGCATTGAGCGAGAAGCCGAAGGCGTGCATCACCGCGAAGGTGCCGATCAGCGACACCGGCACCGCCGCCAGCGGAATGATCGAGGCGCGCCAGGTCTGCAGGAACAGGATCACCACCAGCACCACAAGGATGATGGCTTCGAACAGGGTGTGCACCACGGCCTCGATGGAGCCGCGCACGAAGATGGTCGGGTCGTAGACGATCTCGTAGTCCATGCCCTGGGGGAAGCCCTGCTTGAGCTCGGCCATCTTGGCGCGCACCTGGTTGGACAGGTCGATGGCATTGCTGCCGGGGCGCTGGAAGATCGGGATGGCCACCGCCGGCTGGTTGTTCAGCAGGGATCTCAGGGCGTACTGGTTGGAGCCCAGTTCGATGCGGGCGATGTCGCGCAGCCGGGTGATCTGGCCGTCGCTGCCGGCGCGCACGATGATGTTGGCGAATTCCTCCTCATCCACCAGGCGGCCCTGGGTGTTGATGGCCAGCTGGAAGCTGGTGCTGCCGGGGGCCGGCGGCGCGCCGAGGGCACCGGCGGCGACCTGGCGATTCTGCTCGCGGATGGCGGTGACCACGTCGCTGGCGGTCAGGCCGCGCGAAGCGACCTTGTCCGGATCGAGCCAGACGCGCAGGGAATAGTCGCCCATGCCGAACAGCTGGACATCGCCCACGCCGTCCAGTCGCGCCAGTTCGTCCTTGACGTTGATCAGGGCGTAGTTGGACAGATAGAGCATGTCGTAGCGCTGATCCGGCGAGGTCAGGTGCACCACCATCGCCAGGTCCGGCGAGGCCTTGTCGGCGGTCACGCCGAGGCGCTGCACCTCTTCCGGCAGCTTGGGCAGGGTGCGGGTGACGCGATTCTGCACCTGCACCTGGGCGGTATCCAGGTTGGTGCCCAGGGCGAAGGTGATGGTCAGGGTCAGCTTGCCGTCGGCGGTCGACTGGGACGACAGGTAGAGCATGTGCTCCACGCCGTTCATGGCCTGCTCCAGGGGCGCGGCGACGGTCTCGCCGATCACCTTGGGGTTGGCGCCGGGGAAGGTGGCGCGCACCACCACGGTGGGCGGGACCACCTCGGGGTATTCGCTGATCGGCAGCTGGAACAGCGAGATGGCCCCGCCGATCAGGATGATCAGCGAGAGCACGGCGGCGAAGATCGGCCGGCGGATGAAGAACTGGGAGAAGTTCATCGGAGCAGTCCTTGAGCGAAAGGCGTGCAGAGGCGCAGCCATCGCGGTCATGGACCGCTCCTACGGTGGCGTCCTTGCCTGTAGGAGCGGTCCATGAC